>CAZWRO010000236.1:0-3334 GCA_964635365.1 uncultured bacterium
GCGGCCTTGCTCTGCACCAAGTCCAGCGGATAGAGCACGGGAGACATGTAGAACCAAAGCCGCAGCACCACTCCGAGGATGTTCGCGATGTCTGCGAAGAAAACGCCGACATAGGCGAGCAACAGAGATAAGCCAAGGACGAACAGCGTCTGAATAACGATGACTAGCGGCACCAGCAGCCAGAAGGCTGTGGGAGGGCTCCCGAAGATGATCGCCAGAGGTATCGCGACCAGCCACCCCGCGCCCAGATCGAACAATCGCGCCAGCACGATGGACAGCGGCAGCGCGGCCTTCGGAAACCGTATCTCTCTGATCAATCCTGCTTGCCCCCGCATGACGGCCGCGGCCTGGGAGAGCGAGCTATTCAGGAAACGAAAAGTTATCACGCCTACGAACAGGTGCAGCATGAAGGAGAGCGGCCGGTGGGCGAGGATCTTGCCGAACACGAGGTAGTAGACCCCCATGAACAGCAGGGGGTCGAGCAGCGCCCAGACGAACCCAAAGGATTTGGTGCGGTAGCTGGTGGTCAGCTGCGCGCTTACGAAATGCCCGACTATCGTACGTTTTTCCCAGATATCGCTGATGGTGTTAATCATGCGCTGACCAACTGGCCTTGCAGGGAAATAGTGCGATGAATAAGGGCCAAGTACTCCCGCGCTTGCTGTGGCTTCGGGCTTCACCGCGCGGCGACGTGATGGCGATTATATCACGCATCGCGACCGGCAGCAAGCGCCGCGCTCGCAGCGGCTTGGCCTTGCCGAAGCCATCAACCCTCCCACCTATCCACTCTCCCACCGCTCCGACCTCTCACATTGCCGTAGGGAATCCCACACTCCTCAGCCGCCGCCAACGCCCTGCGAGCCCGCCGCTTTCCCTGCCCTCCCCAGAATCGTCTCGATCTCCCGCTTCGCCTCCGCCGAGACCGGCTCCGGGCGATGTTCGGCGAGAATCTCCTTCACGCGCGCGTTGAGCCGGTCCGACATTCGTCCCTCGCCCCGCTTCGCCCAGGCCTCATAGTTGCGCCGGTCGATCAAGCGCGGCCTGAAGTTTCGGCGGAAGTGGCGGCGCGTGTGCTCGTGTGCCAGGAAGTCGCCGCCCGGCCCCACTTCCTTGATTACGTCCAGAGCGAGATCATCCTCGCCCATCGGCACGCCGCCCAAAATCCGTTTCGCCGCGGCAATCACCTCGTCCGAGAGCACGACCATTTCCATCGAGCCACAGATCGCCGCCTCCAGGAAGCCGGTGTCGTGTATCAGGTTCGCCCCGCTCAGCGCCGCCATCAGCACCGACATGGTGGCCTCGATGGCGGCCTGCTCATCGACCAGCTTCGAGTCGGAGCAGCCGGCCGTGCTGAACATCGGCAGCCGATAGTAGTGCGCCATGTCCGTCAGCGCCGCCGAGAACAGGCTCAGCTCCGGCGCCCCGTAGGAAAGGATGGAGGTCCTCATATCCATGATAGAGATCACCCCGCCGAAGATGAAGGGCGCGCCGGGGCGCTTCAGTTGGTGCATCACCAACCCCGACAGGTTCTCGGCTATCCCCACCACCAGGCATCCCGCCGGCGAGGCCGGAGCAGTGGCCCCCGCGATCGGACAAGGGGTATAGATGACAGGCAGCCGATGATCCGCCGCCTCCAGCAGCTTCTCCACGGCCGTGCGGGTGTGCTGCAGCGGCGTCGAGGGCTCCGCGTAGAGGCAGATGGACGGCTCCCGCTCCAGCGCCTCGGGGCCGCCGCGGGCGGCTGCCGCCATCGCCATGATGTCGCGCATTCCAGCCCGATCGTGGGCCGTGAACACGATCGGCTTCACCGTGTTGAGCAGCATCGCTTCGAACTGACGGCGATCCGAGACCGCGGGGGGAGCATCCGACACCAGCCCCAGGGACATCACAAAATCCATGTTCTCCAGCGCGTCGCACAGCCGCATCGCCGCGCCCACGTCATCCCACGTGAAGCGCCGTCGCTCTCCTGTGTCGGGGTCGAGGATATACGGGCAGTCCGAGCCAGTCCCGAAATACACCCGGTGTCCCTCCAGGCGTACCGTGGGATCTCCCAGCCTGGTGTGAAGCGTGACCGCCGGGGGCGCGCGGCGCAACGCCTCTTCCACCAGGCTCCCCGGAATCAACACGTGGCCTGGGGACACCTCATGCACCCCGGCCTCTCGCAGCAACTCCAGTGCCTCCGGCTCGTCCACCTTGCAGCCCGTGTTCTCCAGGCAATGAATGGCGGCCAGGTGCAGCTCCTCTCTTTGGTCCTGCGAGAGCACCGAGAGCCCAACCGTGGCCTGCACCTGGTAATTGCTTCGCATGGCTAGCAGCCTCCGGAGTTCTGGGGATGGTGGGCCGGCCGGCGCGCTCGCCGCGCGCGGGCGGAAGCCCTGCCCGGCAGCCTAGGCACCGAGTTCGGCCATGAACTTACGCGCCAACTCGACGGCCACCGTAGCATCCGGCCCGTGAGCGTCGGCCCCGATCTGCGTGGCGTATTCCTCGGAGACCGCGGCCCCACCGATCATGACTTTCACATCGTCGCGCAGCCCGCTCTCCGCCAGCGCGTCGATGGTGTTCTTCATCTGCCCCATAGTGGTCGTCAGCAGCGCGGACAGGCCGACGATATGCGGTCGCTTTTCCTTTACCGCCTCGACGAAGGCCGACGGAGCCACGTCAGTGCCCAAGTCCGTAACCTCGAAGCCGGCGCCCTCCAGCATCATCCCCACCAGCTTCTTGCCGATGTCATGCACATCGCCCTTCACCGTGCCCAGCACCACCCTACCCGAAGCGGCGGTTTCCTTTTCCGACAGCAGCGGTCGCAGAGTAGCCAGGGCCTCGCTCATGGCCCGTGCCGAGAACAGGAGGTCGGGAATGAACACCTCCCCCTCCTGGAACTTCTCTCCTACCACATCCATGGCCGGGATCAGCCCCTGCTCGATGATGTCCTTCGGCGGCACGCCGGCCTCCAGCAAGCTCGCCGTCTCGGCCTTCACCTTATCCGGATCTCCGGCAACCACCGCTGCCGAAAGCGCCGCAGAGTCGAACATGGAAACTCCTCCTGTTGTCGACAGGGCCGCCCGCAGGCGGCCGTCCCCTCGACGTGAGAGTTCTTCGATAGCGCGGCGCCCGGCCCCTGCAGAAGCCAGAGGCGCCTCCGGGCGCTGGCAGGTTAGGCTCCGGGCTTGGCCGCTTCTCGGGCTTCCGCGCGGGACACCACGTCTCGCAGTTCGTTGGCCACGCCTGGGGGCAGCGGTTCCGACTCGTGCGTGTTGAGCAGGTGTGTCGTGCGCGACTTCACGCGGTCGCCCAGGCTGGGTCGGCCCGCCTGCTCCCAGTCGTGAATGCGCTG
>CAZWRO010000237.1:0-3330 GCA_964635365.1 uncultured bacterium
TCGTCCCGCACGTACAACTGCCGCAGGATGTCAACCGATCGAGAGATGCTCGGGCTGTGGCCTTGCCACTCCCAGTCGTCCGTGTCGAGCAGCAGCGCCACGGCATAGCAGCCCTCCGCCGACCACGAGTCGCCGGCCGAGCTATACTCATCGCCGAGATCCCCCCACGCCTCATCATCGCGCAGATTCGCCTCCACGTTGCTTCGCTCCGACGCGATCGAGGTGTATTCGGGTGCCGGCGCCTCCCACGACTCCGTCCCGAGCGCCGGTCCAACGCCCTGCATCGGCGCGCCGTACGCGTCGGACGAAGCCGAAGCAAATCCAACTCCCCCCAAACCTACCAGCGCCAGTCCCAAACAGAGAGCTATAAAAAGTACAGATACGCCTGGTGAGCGAATCCCCATGGTCTTCTCCTCGTCTTGCCGAACTCACCCTCCGGCCGAGAGCCCTGTTTTGACAGGGCCCGTCCCGAAAAGTATAATCCGGCGTGTTGGTAGTCGTCGAAGGACAAAGGCCGTCGCCCGAACCACAAAGCAGCCCTTGTCCCCTCGGCGTCGCATCATATTACATATACCACAGCCGAGTCCGCTACTGGAAGGACTTGTTGCTTTGAATTCGCGCATTCGGCAATCACACTCTTGCACTACTTGTACGGCCAACGCGACGCGCGAGCTGGGACGAGTCCTGGCCGCTCGTCTCGAGCCCGGAGACGTGCTCTGCCTGCGCGGCGAGCTAGGCGCCGGCAAGACCACCTTTATCCAGGGCCTCGCCGAAGGTCTGGGCGTCACCGACCCGGCCACCAGCCCCAGCTTCACCATCCTCCACGAACACCGCGGGCGCCTCCATTTCTATCACCTCGACCTCTACCGTCTCGCCCCGACGGACTTAGCCGACATCGGTATCGAAGAGGTGCTCGCCGCCGAGGCCGTGGTCGCCATCGAATGGGCCGAACGGCTGCCGGCCGAACTTTGCGGCGACGGGCTCGACCTGAAGATTGACTTCGAGCACAGCGATGAGAACCTCAGGCGCTTCCGTTTCCGAGCCCGCGGCGAGCGCGGCACGCGGATTCTGGAGTCCCTGAAGGGGGAGCGCGATGCCTGTCCTCGCGCTTGAAACCGCCACCACACGCGCCAGCGTAGTCCTCGCCAAGGACGATGGCGAGCTCGCCGCCTGGCGCGACACCACCGATCAGGACCTCTGCCGGCGTCTGGCCGGAGAGGTGCAGGCCGTGCTCGCCGACGCCGACATGTCCTTCGCCGACCCTTCGCTGGTGGCCGTGGGGCTGGGCCCCGGCTCCTTCACTTCTTTGCGCGTGGGGCTCGCCACCGCAAAGGCCATTGCTTTCTCGCGGCAGGTGCCGTTGGTGGGCGTCTCCTCCCTCGCCGCGATGGCCTGGCCGGTCAGAGATCGCATCTCCGGCCTCCTCTGCCCCGTGTTGGATGCCAGGCGCGGCGACCTCTACGCCGCCTGCTATCGCCCCCTCCCGGACGGCCTCGCCCCAGTCGCCGCCGAGTTCGTGGCGAACCCGCGCGAGCTCATCGACAAGCTCACCGCCATCGGCGAGCCGGTCACCGTCTTCGGCCAGTGGGGGGAAGTGCCCGTCGGCGACCTCACCGGCGCCGACCTGGGGAGCGTCACCATAGGGTCGGAGGAGGAAGTCCTCCCCGACGCCCTCGCCGTAGCCCAGCTCGCGCGCCGCCACTACGCCGAACGGGGAGCCGACGACATCGGGCCGTTGCGCCCGATCTACGTTCGCAAGTCCTACGCCGAGGAGAAATTCGACCTTGACCTCGGGCTGCGATGACACAAGCTGGCTCGACGCCCTCCGCCTCGACCCCATGCAACCGGAGGACCTGGACTCCGTGCTCGCCGTCGAGCGGCTCTCCTTCCCCTCCGTCTGGAGCAGAGAATCCTACCTGCGCGAGCTGCGCAACCGCAACTCCTACTACATCGTGGCCCGCCTCGGGGGTGAAATCATCGGCCACGCCGGCATGTGGGTCGCCCTCGACGAAGCCCACATCAGCACCCTCGCCGTCCACCCCGCCCGCCGGCGGCGCAAGCTCGGCCGCTTCCTCCTCTCCCACCTGATCCACGTCGCCGAGCAGAAGGGGGTCGCACGCATCGCCCTCGAGGTGCGGGAGGGCAACCTCGCCGCCCACGGCCTCTACCAGCAGTTCGGCTTCCAGTCCCGGGGGCGGCTTCCGCACTACTACGGCGATACCGGCGAGAACGCGTTGCTCATGTGCAAGCAGCTAGCGACCGGGGACCACCGTGAGCGGACCGAGTGACAACCGACCCACTGAAGCCCACCAGCCTGACTTCTACCTAACCGTCGTCCGCGGCCTGGAGCAGATCGCCTCCACCGAAGTGCGCCGACTCGGCGCCTCCGCCCTCGACACCCGCCCCGCAAAGGTCTTCCTGCGCTTTGCGCAGCCCCCCGCAGCCCTCCTCGACCTTCGCTGCTCCATGCACACCTACGCCTTCATCGCCGAGCGTTCCGGGTGCCCCCCCGACGCCTCCGCACAAGCCTGGCTCGAAGCCGCCGCGCGCGAGCTCCACCTCAGCCCCGCCCTCGCCCACCACGCGGCCCTCCGCGGGACTATCTCCGATCCCTCGTTCCGAATCAGCGCCGCGCGCTCCGGCGAGCACGACTACACCTCCCCCGAAATCGCCGCCTGGGTCGGCGCCGGTGTCCAAGCTCAGACCGGCTGGCGCGTCGACCTCGAAGACTACGACTACGACCTCGAGGTGGAGCTGGTCGGCGACCGCGCGCTGTTCGGCCTCCTGCTGGGGCCGCGGTGGCAGGAGCGCCGCGGCAAGGTCGCCTACCACCCCGCCTCCCTCAACCCCACCGTCGCCTATGCCATGATCCAGCTCCTCGGCCTGGAGCCGGACGATACATTTCTCGATCCCGCCTGTGGAGGCGGCACCCTCCTCACCGAGCGCGCAGCCCTCGGCCCGACCGCAATGCTGCTCGGCGGGGATATCTGGCCTCGCGCCCTGGAGTACGCTCGCCTCAACCTCGACGCGGCCGGCACGCCGGCCCACCTCCTCCGCTGGGACGCCGGCCGTCTTCCCTTGCGCGACGAGTCCGTCACCCGCGTCGCCTCCAACCTCCCCTTCGGCCACCGCGTCAGCCACGGCCCGGCCGTCCGGCGGTTCTACCGGCGCCTCCTCCCGCAGCTCGCCCGCGTCCTCCAGCCCAAAGGTCGCGCCGCCCTGCTCACCTCCAGACATCGCTGGTTCCGCGAGGCCGCCGCCGGGGTGCTGGAGCTGCACCCCGAGCGCCGACTGCGGATCGTCCTGGGGGGAAAGCAGGCCTTCATCTTC
>CAZWRO010000238.1:0-3328 GCA_964635365.1 uncultured bacterium
GGCCAGCAGGCCGGTATATGGGCCGGCCAGCAGGCCGGTATATGGGCCGGCCAGCCAGCCGATCTGGGGTTATGAAATGCGCTCTAGTCGTCTCTCGCCAGCACCGCCAGCAGCTTCCCGGCCTCTTCCCGGGCTGAAAGCAGCCGCGCGTCGTCGCGGGTATGCCCCAACGGGTCGGGCGCGATCTCCGCTCTAATGCGTTTCAGCAGCCGTCTCGCCGCTGCGGCCGCGCGGTCGCCCTTCTTCGCCTCAGAGGCCGCCTGCTCCAGGAGGTAGAGATACTCGAAATCCTCCATCCCCTTCCTGATGACCTCCCACCGAACGCTCGAACAGATCGACTTCTTGCCCGGATAAACGATGTGCGGGTCACCCGCCGGCAGCGGCATTCGATCCGCGCAGTAGATGCTCGCCCCCGTCGCGTCCACCCACGGCGACACCGGCACCTCTACCGGCACCCCGGTCCACCGTCTCCAGTAGCTGTACCCCCAGTGCAGAAAGCCCTTCAGCCCCAAGCTCCAGGAGAGCCAGAAGATGATCCGGTTGCGGATCGACGGATAGTCCAGAAAGCGGTTCGGGTACTGCCCCTGGGGCGCCAGGCACACGTAGCTCCACAGCTCCTCCTTCGGATCCCGTGGCGAGTCCGGCCCCGCGTGCTGAATCTGCGGCACCCGCCAGTCCACAATGCCGGCCAGGCCGGGGCTCATCACCGCGTCGATGATGGGAACCCCGCGCAGCCACGACCTCACCTTGCCGGCACACCGACGCCACGATTCCTCGTTCTCCGGAACCGGCTCATCGGCAATGTGCTGCGCAAACCGCTTGCCCCATCCGTGCTCCTTCAGATGCGCGTAGACGGCCTTCAGCAGATGCTCCACGTACGGCTCGAACTCCGCCTCGGAGAGCTTCTCCCGCGAGGTATCGATCCGCCTCCCGTCCGCCTTGTACACCGGGAAGCGCGACCAAACGATATCGCTCTCCCAGCCGCCGGCCCGCCTCGCCACATGTCCCCCCTCGATCCAGTCCACGCCCGCCTTCTTGAACGTCTTCACCCACCGGTCGAACTTCGAGAAGTCGAACCGCAGTCGCCCCGAACCGATCCGCGTCACCTTCACCAGATCGGCGAAAGGAGTCAGTATCATATCCTGCTTGTGGCGGGCCATATCGGCCGCCACCTTCGCGATCCACTCCCAATGTCGCTCCGACCACGCCTCCAAGTGATAGTAATCGGCCAGCGTCTCCGCCTCGAACCATTCCGTGTGGTGCAGGTGGAACTTGTCCGGCAGCGTGAAGGGCCACACCTCCACCGCCACCGGCACCTCGAATCGGTGCGCCTCCCCGTCCTTGGTCACCAGGTCGATAGTCAGCGCCCCCCCATACTCGCCGGCCGGCGTACCCTTCGGAACGCTCACCGAAACCCACAGCGGCTGCGTCCATTCATCTCGAATCGCGATCTCCTTCTGCTCCAGAAACGCATCCGGGAAGAAGGCCGGCGCCTTCCGCAGATAGCTCGACGGATCCCGATTCTCCGGCGGGTTGTTCAGCACATACACGTACCACTCCCACCACCCCGACAGGTGCCTCTTCGCGATCTTCCCCGCGTCGCCCACCAGGTCGGAAAATGAGAAGCGGGCCGCCACCACCTCCACTCCCTTGGGAATACGCAGTACAACTTGCGCGTCTTCCGTCTCGTTGCGCCCCGCCTTGAGCGCGATAGACGTCGCCGCCCGCGCCGGCTTCTCACTATCCGGAAAGACCTTGTCCAGTGAATGTGTCGTCCACACTTGGATCGCCATCACCATTCCTCCCGTTTCTCAGATGCTCTCGCCTGCCACCTATTCGCAGCCCTCCCCTCAGTCCCTGCCTTCCTTGACTCCAGTCGCGGCCGCACGCACCGACCGCCGGGCCAAACCCTCGGCCACTCAAAGGGCCGGCTGCGTCATCCGCAGCCGGCCCCATATGCTCGACGCTTGCTGGCCTTTGCGCGGAGTTACTGTATCGACGGCAGGCTGGCCGCCGCCACCGACTGGCCCACCCTGCGTGCCTGCTCGTCCGGCAGATTCACGGACACGCTCTTCGCCAGCTCCGGGAACTCGGTCTTCAGCACCTCCTGGCACTGATCCATAATGACCGGGCCGCCCTCCCCGGAGGTCACTCGCCCCAGAATCAGCACGTGGCTCAGATCGTAGTAATCCGCGTAATGGGCGACCCCATAGCCTAGGTACGTCCCTATCGTCTCGAAGATCCGCCGCGCCCGCTCGTCGCCCCTCGCGTGCAACTCTTGCACCGACTTCAACTTATCCGCGGGGGTCAGGCTCTCATCGATCTCTATCCCCGCCGCCGGCGCCAACCGGAACACCGCCTGCTGCGAGAAGTACAGCGCCCCACAACCAGTATCTCCCGACCACTCATCCGCCGGCCCGTTCGGCCGGAAGTCCACCGGCGCAAACGCCAGCTCGTCCGGCCACTTCGTCACATTGCCGTCCCGGTTCACATACCCCCCGGCCTCGCTCGACCCCAGCGCGATCCCGAGAATCGCATTCACGTTCAGCGACATCGAACCGGCCAGCGCCGTCACCTCGCCGTCGTTAATCACCTCGAACGGGACCCCCCAAGCTTTCCTGATCTGCGGGAAAATCCCGCCGACGCGCTCGTTGAAGATCTCCTGCGGCACCCCCCGGAACAGCGACGCGATCCGCACCCGGTTGTTAATGACGATCCCCGCCGAGCTCCCCCCAATCGCCTCCACCCGCGGCATCTGCGCGGCCGCTCGATGCAGCCCCGACATGATCTCATGATAGTGGTACGTCGGGTCGCTCTGGTTCCGCGGGTCCCACTGCACCTCTTCGCTCCACACCGCCTCCCCATCGACCACCGCGCTTACCTTCCGGTCGCTCGCCCCCAGGTCGAACCCGATCCGGCACCCGTCCAGATGCCGGCCCAGCGGTATCGCCACTTCCTTCGCGGGCGGCACCTTCTCCGCTTCCGTCACCACAATCTCGAACGGCTTCTCGTACACCCCGGCCCAGAAATCCACGTCGAACGCCCGCGGACCCTCCGGCGAATACACCTTC
Source organism: uncultured bacterium (assembly GCA_964635365.1). Taxonomy (GTDB): domain Bacteria; phylum Armatimonadota; class Hebobacteria; order Hebobacterales; family Hebobacteraceae; genus CAZWRO01. Next base: position 3,072 of record CAZWRO010000238.1, read on the forward strand.
CGAATGTGCTCCCCGATCTCCGCCGGGCCGCCCACATACACCTTGTGCCCGCCCCGCTGCCACAGCAGCATCTTGATCGCGCGCTCCGTGTACTCCAGGTTCGCGCCCACCTTCGGATGCTCGGCCGGCAGCGCCTTCGTCTCATAGACCGAACGCGTGCCATCCGCCTGCTCCACGGCCAGCACCAACGGCACCGAGCTCCCCGAAGACTCGGCCGCCTCCAAGAACGCGTGATTGTGCAAAACCCCCGGACGGAA
>CAZWRO010000239.1:0-3276 GCA_964635365.1 uncultured bacterium
CTGCCTCCTCCACCCGCACGATATCGCGCTCGCTCATCCCATACCCCCGGCCCACCGCTTCCTCGATCCCCGCCAGCAACACCTCCCTCCTCGCCCCCTCTCTCTCCCGCAGCATGGCCCTCGCCAGTCCGGCCAGCTCCTCCTCGCCCTCCTTGCCCGGAACCGGCAGCAGCTTCAGCTTATTCAGCTTCACCTGCGCGAACGGCCGCCCGCTCTCCGGCGCCACCGCCCGATACAACGCCCCGAACACCCGCGAGTTGAACACCGCCGTCAACCTCAGCAGATCGCGCTCCTTCGCGGCCGTCAGGGCAATCACGCTCCGCCCGAACCACACCCCCTTCCGGTCCAGCGTCGCCACCGGCCGATCCGCCGTCTGCCGAAACAGCATCTTCGGCGCTCGCCGATACACCTGTTCCCGCACCGACACCCCCGCCTCCCGCTCGGCCACCTCCGCCCATCCATGGCGCAGCCACGCCGAATGCCCGATCCCCGAAAAGGCCCCGAAATCCCGCCCCCGCGTCACCGGAATGTCGCGGTCGTCCTCCTGCTCCCCGGAGTACAGCAGCGCGCGCCCCACCTCCGCCCGCGGGTAGTTGATCCCGGCGTCGTGGAACTGAAACACCTCCCCCAACTCCCCCAGCGTCGGCAATTGCTCCACCAAGCGCCCCAGCAGCCGGCGCAGCCAGTCGGGCGCCACCAAGAAGCTCGCCTGCGCCGACTCCACCGGCGACTCGCTCTCCGCCGTGCTCCCGATCCCCGCGAGCGCCCTCCTCAGCTCCGCCCTTGGCGCCCGCCGCGCATCGACCGTCACATAGCGCCTCGGAGCTATCTCTCTTCCCACCAGACAAAGCGCGCAGGACGGCGCCGTCGCCCCCGGGAAGATCCTGTCCCCCAGCAGCGCCACCTTCAGCAGCCGGAAGCGCGCCAGCAGTCTCCTCCTCATCCCCTCATAGCGCGCCTGCCACAGCAGCACATCCGGCAGCAACATCCCCACCCCGCCCTCCTCGGCCGCCCCCTCGGCGGCCAGATTGAGGAAGAAGAGATAGCTGTCCCGGTGTCCCGAAAGCGCCTCCGGGGCCGCTCTCGCCAGCCGCCCCGCGCGCCCCGCGGCCAGCTTCACCCCCCACGGCGGGTTCCCCACCACCACGTCGAAGCTGCGCGGCCGCAGCCTCTGCGAGAGCGCGTCGCCCACCGCGATGCTCCCGGCCGGCATCGCCGCCGGCCGTCCCGGCCGCGACGCCCCCAGCCACACCGACAGCCGGCAGGCCTCCGCCGCCAGCCGGTTTACCTCCATCCCGAATACACACCGCCGCGCGGCCTCCCGCCGCGCGGCCTGCCGCTGCGCGGCATTCTCGTCCTTCCCTTCCCCCGCCGCGGCCGCTATCGCCTCCACCGCCGCCAGGGCAAACGCCCCCGCCCCCACCGCCGGATCGAGCACCCGCAACGACAACGCCTCCTGCTCGCGGTTTCCCGCAAGCACGCCCGCCACCATCGTGCTCGCGATCTCGTCCGCAATCCACCATGGCGTGTAGTAGCTTCCGCTCGACTTCCGGCCGCGCCGCGGGTGAACCACTTCCTCACAGAACCGCCCCAGCCGCTCCGCCGCCGCGCGCGGGGCCGCCTCCCCGTCACACCTGCTCAACGCCCGCGCCGCGGCGCTCCCTGCCACCTCTCCCCCGATCCGCGGCCAGGCCAGGTCCCCCAAACCCATCCCCTCGCGGTGATCCAAGAAGGCCGCCCCCGTCTCTCGCATCTGCCGGCCTACTCCCCGGCCCTCCTCCACAGCCGCGGCCAATCGCCCAACGCTCTCTGCAAGGGGTCGAGGCAGCAGGTCCAGTCGCAGCGCCTCAAACAGGAAGTGCAGCCGCACGGCCAGCGCGGTCGCACCGCCAGCGCGGCCGTGCTGGAGCGGACCGTTGTCCCGCTCGGTCACCGCTCCTCATACTGGCGGCGGTAGTAATCGCGGTAAAGGTCGCCCGACTTGATCGGCTCCCACCACCACCGGTTTTCCGCGTACCATCGCACCGTCGCCCGCAGCGCATCTTGCGCGTCATACTTCGGCTCCCACCCAAGAGCCCGCAGCTTCCCCGAGTCTACGGCGTACCGCCGGTCGTGCCCGGGCCGATCCTTCACGTGCTGGATCAACGACTCCGGCTTCCCGACCTCCGCCAGCAGAAAACGCGCCATCTCGAGGTTGCGCATCTCGTTGCCGGACCCCACGTTGTAAACCTCGCCCGGCTCCCCCTTCTCGAGCGCCAGCAAGATCGCCCGGCAATGATCCTCCACGTAGGTGTAGTCCCGCACCTGCCTGCCATCCCCGTATAGCGGCAGCGCCACATCGTCCAGCGCATTGGTGACGAACAGCGGCAGCACTTTTTCCGGATACTGATAGGGCCCGATGTTGTTGACCCCCCGCGTCACCACCACCGGCGTCTGATAGGTCGCCCAGTAGGAAAGGCAGAGCAGGTCTCCGCCGGCCTTGCTCGACGAATACGGGCTGCTCGGCTTCAGCGGATAGCTTTCGTCCGCCTCCCCCTCGGCGATGCTCCCGTACACCTCATCCGTGCTCACCTGCAGCAGCCGCCCCACCCTCCCCTGCCGCACCTCCTCCAGCAGCACGTAAGTCCCCATCATATCCGTCCGCAGAAACGCCATCGGGTCCATGATCGAGCGATCCACGTGCGTCTCCGCGGCGAAGTTCACGATTGCATCACACCCCTGCGCCGCCTTCTCCACCATCACCTCATCACAGATATCCCCCTGCACGAACCGATACCTAGGATCCCCCTCCACCTCTTTAAGGTTGGCTAGGTTCGCGGCATACGTCAGCTTGTCCAGATTGACTATCTGCCAGTCACTCCTCTCCGCAAGGAGGAGGTGAATGAAATTGCTTCCTATGAATCCCGCTCCACCAGTCACCAGCAGCTTCAAGTCATCCTCCTAGCTCGCCCCGCGCGCCGCCAGCACCTGTGCCGCCGAAGCGTCGAAGCCCTGCGGCTCGCTCACCAGAAACTTGCCCACCACCTGCCACCCTAAATACACCCCGGCCCGCGAAGGCCATTCCCTCCCCTCCGTCCGCCCATACAGCACTCGCGCCGCCACCCCCTCGTCCTCCGACCCCAAGAAAGGTTCGACTGCCTCCCACAGCCGGCCTTCATACTCTTCCAGCGCCGCCACCTGGCTCGGCCTCATCAGCAGATGCTCGTCGCGCGCGCTCTCCGGAAACGCCCGCGCCGACAGCTCCACCGCGAACCCCTCCTCCACCATCCGCTCCCC
>CAZWRO010000240.1:0-3226 GCA_964635365.1 uncultured bacterium
GTGGACATGTCCGGACATGTCCGGACATGTCCGAAAATTGTCCGGACATCCCCGCCCCACCACTCTCAATTCCCGTTCACAATGCTTGGTGAGGTAACGGTCTAGCACCTGTTTGTCAGAGCTAGCCTTTGACGCCTTTCCACATTTGCTCTACACTTACTCTCTTACACCAAACTGCGCCGCGCCGACGGCCCTTACAGAGCGGCCGCGCGCCAACCCGAAAGCGAGCTATGGGACGAAATCTCACGCACAAGATCATCGCTGAGCACCTCGTCTCCGGCGACCTCAAGCCGGGAGAGGAAATCGCCCTCCGCATCGACCAGACCCTCACCCAGGACATTACTGGCACCATGGCCTTCTTGCAGTTCGAGTCCCTGGCCGTGCCGCGCGTGCGCACCAAGCTCTCCGTCAGCTACGTCGATCACAACCTGCTTCAGACCGGATTCGAGAGCGCCGACGACCATCGCTACCTCCAGAGCGCGGCCGCCAGGTACGGCGTCCACTTCTCCCGGCCGGGCAACGGCATTTGCCACCAGGTCCACCTCGAACGCTTCGGCGTGCCAGGTGAAACCCTCATCGGCTCCGACAGCCACACCCCCACCTGCGGCGGCCTCGCCATGCTCGCCATGGGTGCTGGCGGCCTCGACGTCGCCGCGGCGATGGCGGGCCTTCCGTTCTATCTCGCGAGGCCGAAGGTGACGTTGGTGCGGCTGACGGGGGAGCTGCCCGCGTGGGTCAGCGCGAAGGATGTGATACTCGAACTGCTGCGCCGACTCAGCGTCAAGGGCGGCGTGGGCCGCGTGATGGAGTACGGCGGGTACGGCCTCGCGGCGCTTTCCGTGCCGGAGCGGGCGACCATCACGAACATGGGGGCGGAGTTGGGGGCGACCAGCTCCATCTTCCCGAGCGATGAGCGCACCCGCGAGTTCCTGCGCGCGCAGCAGCGCGAGGAGTCGTGGCAGGCGCTGGCGGCCGACGCTGACGCCGGGTATGACGACGTGATTGAGCTGGACCTGAGCGCGCTCGAACCGCTCGTCGCGAGGCCGCACAGCCCCGACAATGTTGCGCCGGTCGCCGAGCTGGCCGGCGTCCGCGTCCACCAGGTCGCCATCGGAAGCTGCACCAATTCCTCCTACCGCGATCTCATGCTGGCGGCGGCCATGCTGGAGGGGAAACGGGTGCATATGAACGTCAGCCTTGTCATCGCCCCTGGCTCCCGCCAGGTGTTGGAGATGGTGGCCGAGAACGGCGCCCTGGCGAGGCTGATCGCCTCCGGGGCGCGCATCCTCGAAGCCTCCTGCGGGCCCTGCATCGGGATGGGCCAGGCCCCGCCGACCGGCTCGACCACCTTGCGCAGCTTCAACCGCAACTTCCAGGGACGCTGCGGCACGCGCGACGCCGATATCTATCTCGCCGGCGTCGAGGTCTGCGCGGCGGCCGCCATCACGGGGGAGTTCACCGACCCGCGCACGCTCGGCGAGCCGGTGACCATCGCGCCGCCCGCGGAGTTCCTCGTGGACGACGGCATGATTATCCCCCCGGCCGAGCGACCCCAAGACATCGCGATCGTACGCGGCCCGAACATCGCGCCGGTGCCGGTGCGCGGCCCCGTCGAGGACGTCATCCGCGGCAAGGTGCTGCTGGTGGTCGGCGACAACATCACCACCGATGACATCATGCCGGCGGGCGCGAAGATACTTCCGCTGCGCTCCAACATACCGGCCATCTCGCAGTACGTCTTCTCTCGTCTGGACGAAGACTTCGCCGCCCGGGCGCAGGCGGAGGGCGGCGGGTTCATCGTGGGGGGTGCGAACTACGGGCAGGGGTCGAGCCGCGAGCACGCCGCGCTGGCGCCGATGGCGCTGGGGGTGCGCGCGGTGCTGGCGCAGTCCTTCGCCCGCATCCACCACGCCAACTTGGTCAACTTCGGCCTCCTCCCACTCAAGCTGCCGGAGAGCGCGCCCGTTGCTCAAGGCGAGGAGTTGGAGATCCGCGACGTGCGAGCCGGCATCGAGGCCGGGCGGCCGCTGACCGTCTTCAACAAGACGCGCAAGGCCAGCTTCGAGGTAAGCTACGACCTCACCCCGCGGCAGGCGCGCGTGCTGCTGGCCGGCGGCCTGCTCAACTACATCAAAGAGGGCGGTCTTTAGACCGAACCGGGAGCGAACCCCTTTGCTACGCAATCTCTTTCGCCGCGTCGGCGATCTGTTTGCCGGCGCGGGCGATGTTACCGACGAGCTTTTCGACGAACTCGAAGAGGTGCTGATCGCCTCCGATGTGAGCACCCGCGTCACAGCCGACATCACCGGCTTGCTCCGCGAGGCCGTGGGAGAGCAACGTATCCGTACGGCCGAGGAAGTGCGCGACCTCTTGCGCTCCCACCTCGCGGCACTGCTCGCCGAGCACAGCGAACCGCTGGCGACCGAAGCGCCTGCTCCTCCCCTCTTCTACCTTATCGTGGGCGTGAACGGCACCGGCAAGACCACCACCATCGCGAAGATCGCCGCACGGTTCCAGCGCCAGGGACGCCGCGTGATGCTGGCCGCGGCGGACACCTTCCGCGCGGCCGCCATCGACCAACTCGCGGTGTGGGCGGATCGGCTGAAGGCGGACCTGGTGCGGCACCAGCCCGGGGGCGATCCGGCGGCGGTGCTGTTCGACAGCATCCAGGCCGCGCGCTCCCGCGGCGCCGACGTCGTTATCGCGGACACCGCGGGCCGCCTCCACACCCAGCACAATCTGATGGAGGAGCTGAAGAAAGCCGATCGGGTGGTGCGCCGGGAGCTGGGCCGCGCGCCGGACGAAACGCTGTTGGTGCTGGACGCCACCACCGGCCAGAACGCTCTAGTGCAAGCGCAGCAGTTCCGCGAGGCCGTCGGTCTTACGGGGGTGGTGCTCACGAAGCTGGACGGCACCGCGAAGGGCGGCACGCTCATCACCATCGCGGAAGAGACGGGCCTGCCCGTGAAGCTAATCGGCACCGGTGAGGGCCTGGAGGACCTGGCGGACTTCGACCCGCAGGAATTCGTGGGCTGGCTGCTGCCTTAGGCCGCGCCCGCCTCTTCTTCCTCCTCGATCTCATCCAGCAAGGCGCGGTCCTCCTCGGTTAGCTCCACTCGTTCCAGCAGGTCGGGCCGGAGCGCGCGCGTTCGCCGGAGGGACTCTTTACGCCGCCAGCGGCGGATCTGCTCGTGGTGGCCCGAGAGGAGGGCTTCGGGGACGTTCC
>CAZWRO010000241.1:0-1386 GCA_964635365.1 uncultured bacterium
AGCGGCCGGGCCTGGATCCACGAGGTGTTCGGAGGGGACGACCCGGTGCGGATGGAGCTGGTGCGTACGCGCAGGCAACTGCGGGACCTACGTGACGAATACGACCGGGTCACCTCGCGGCGGCTGTACCGGCTTTCGGAGGCGGTGGCGAAGGCCGCGTGGGGGGTGCTCAGGGCGCTCGGCCTGGGCCGCCGGTGAGGGATGATATGATGCCGGTCGTCTCGGTGGTGCTCCTCAACTGGAACGGCGTCCACCTGCTGCCCACCTGCCTCGACTCGCTGCGGGCGCAGACCCTCCAGGACTTCGAGGTGGTCATGCCCGACAACGGCTCCACGGATGGGTCGCTGGAGCTGGTGGCAGCGCGATACCCCGAGGTGCAGGTGATCCGCTTCCCGCGGAACATGGGATTCTGCCTCGCCATGAATGCCGGCATTCGCCAGGCGCGCGGCGAGTTCGTCCTCTCCCTCAACAACGACACCGAACTCGACCCACGGTGCCTCGAGGAGCTGGTGGCGACGATGCGCGCCAACCCCCGGATCGGCATCTGCGCCACCAAGATGGTCTACTACGACAATCCGAGTCTGATCAATTCGGCCGGCCTCGCCTGCTCCAAGGATGGGGTGGTGGTCGATATCGGCCGAGGCCAGCCCGACGGCGAGTGGTTCCGGCGGCCCCGGGAGGTGCTCGGCGCCTGCGCGGGGGCATGCCTCTACCGCGGGAGCATGCTGGAGGAGATCGGGCTCTTCGACCCGGATTTCTTCATCAGCTACGAGGATATCGACATCGGCTGGCGGGCCCAGCTCGCCGGCTGGCGAGCCGCTTACGTGCCCACCGCGCTGGTGCGGCACCGGGAGGGAGTGACGCGGAAGATCCGCAGCCGCCGCTCGCTCTACCTGGCGGCGAGGAACAACGTGTCGGTGTGGACGAAGGACTGGCCGCTCCCCCTCCTGCTGCGACATCTGCCGGCGATCTGGCGGGGCTGGCGCGCGCGGGCGCAGTTGCTGATGACCGTCGGCTATGGGACAGTGTTGCCGTCAGCGATCTTGGGTGCGCTCCTGCTCACCCCGCGGATGCTCCTTCGGCGCCGGCGCATTCAGCGCCGTCGCCGCGTCGGCTGCGACCGCTTCAGGGAGCTGATCGCAGCCGGGAAGCGCCAATCGGGGCGGCCCCCCAAGGATTGAGTATGGCGCCACGCATCGCGGTAATCGGGCTGACGCCTGCGCCGGAGTTCGCGCGCTTTCTGCGCGCGCTGAGGGAATGCTACCCGGAGGCCGCGGTCACCGCGGTGGTGGGCACGCCCGAACTCCAGGCGGCGGCCGAGGCGGTGGCGGACGACTCTCTGCTGTGGTCGTCCACCTCCGCGCGGGCGCTCCTGGGGGAACTCCG
>CAZWRO010000241.1:1486-3197 GCA_964635365.1 uncultured bacterium
CTGGTAACCGGAGCGGCCGGCTTCATAGGCAGTCATGTCACCACAGGTCTGGCAGAACAGGGCCACGAGGTGGTGGCCGTGGACGACCTGAGTGGTGGCTTCAAGCGCAACGTGCCGGCCGGAGTGAAGTTCGACCAGATCGACCTCCGCGATCCGGAGGCGGCGGAGAGGGCGGTGGCCGACAGCGCCCCCGACATTCTCTGCCACCTGGCGGCAAACGCCAGGGAGGGGGCCTCCCAGTTTCAGCCCCGGGACGTGTGCGGCCGGAACCTGATGGCCTATGTGAACGTGCTCGTCCCGGCGGTGCGGCGCGGCCTGAAGAAAGTGGTGCTCTACAGTTCCATGGCGGTCTATGGTGAGCAGACGCCGCCCTTCTCGGAGGAGATGCCCCGGCAGCCGGTGGACGTGTACGGGATCAACAAGGCCTCCATGGAGGGGATCACCGAGGTGCTGGCGGAGGTGCATGAGTTCGAGTACACCATCCTCCGCCCCCATAACGTGTTCGGCGAGCGCCAGAGCTTACGGGACCGCTACCGCAACGTGGTGGCGATCTTTATGAATCGGATCATGCGGGGCGAACCGCTCTACATCTACGGGGACGGCGAGCAGCGGCGCGCCTACAGCTACATCGGCGATTCCCTCCCCGCCTTTCTCCGGGCATGCGAGTCGGGGGAGCGCCTGAACGGCCAGATCATCAACGTGGGCGGCAAGGAGGATATCAGCGTCAACGAGCTGGCCCGCCTGGTGGCGGCCGAGTTCGAGGCTGAGCCGGAAATGACGCACTTGCCCGACCGACCCCGGGAGGTCAAGCACGCCTACTCGACCTGGCAGAAGTCTGAGCAGCTGCTCGGCTACGAGGAGCCGTACGGCCTGCGTGAGGGGGTGCGCAGGATGGCGCAGTGGGCCCGCGAGCTGGGCCCGCAAGCGTGGTCGCAGGAGACGCTCGAACTCCCCAGCAAGAAGGCACCAGTCATCTGGCAGCAGAACCTGTAGGTGCTGCCTTGGAGTGGCAGAACCAGATAGAGGCGAATTCAGCTCCGGTGGAGCGCCGGCGCGCGAGCCTCATCATCTCCACCTGGAACGGACGGCGGCTGCTCGAAACGTGCCTGCCGAACGTGCTGCGCGCCGTGGAGCAATCCGGCGGCGACCACGAGGTGATCGTGGTCGATGACGCGAGCACGGACGATACCGTGGAGTTCGTGCGGCGGGAGTTCCCCGAAGTGCGCCTGCTCGCGCTCGCGCGCAACCTTCGCTTTGCCGGCGCCAACAACGCGGCGGCCCGGCTCGCCCGGGGCGAGGTGCTGGTTTTCCTCAACAACGACATGCTCGTCGCGCCCGACTTCCTGAACCCGCTGCTGCGCCACTTCGGCGACCCGGACGTCTTTGCCGTCACCGCCCACCTCCAGATGGCGCCCAGGCGGGTGGCCGGCCATGAGGTGAGCGAGACCGGCCTGGTCCGCGGCCGTTTCGAGGACGGATTCTTCGTCCTTCGGCATGAGCAACCAATTTCGCAGGCTCCGGCGCGCGTGATCTATGCGGGGGGAGGCTCTACCGCTTGGAGGCGGGACCGCTTCCTCGAACTCGGTGGCTTCGACCGCCTCTTCCGCCCTTTCTACTTCGAGGACCTCGACGTATCGCATCGCGCGCAGAAGATGGGATGGAGCGTGCTGTTCGAGCCCCGGAGCCTGCTCGAGCACAAGCACCGACAGAC
>CAZWRO010000242.1:0-3186 GCA_964635365.1 uncultured bacterium
GCTGCCGGCGGCCTTCGAGGAGGCTCGGCAGAGCTTTCTCGATGGCCTGGCCGTTGAGCGCGGCCTTTCGGCCAACACGATCGAGGCCTATCGGCGCGACCTGCGCCAGCATCTGGAGTTCCTGGTCTCCCGCGGCATCCATGAGCTCACCGCGGTGGAGGAGTCGCACCTGATTCTCTACCTGGGCCGGCTGCGTCGCTCGAAGCTGGCGCCGTCGACGGTGATGCGGAAGGTGTCGGCCCTGAGAGCGTTCTACCGCGTGCTGGTTCGGGAGGAGATGATCTCCTCGGACCCGACGGCGAATCTTCCGACGCCTAAGCTCCTGCGGCGGCTGCCCTCGGTGCTGTCGGTGGAGGAGGTGGAGCGGCTGCTGGCACAGCCGGACAGGACGCAGGCTCGGGGGCTTCGGGATTGGGCGATGCTGGAAGTGCTGTACGCGACGGGGCTGCGGGTTTCGGAGCTGGTGGGGCTGAACCGCGGGGACATCAACCTGGAGCTGGAGCTGATACGATGCGTCGGGAAGGGGTCGAAGGAGCGCATCGTGCCGGTGGGGCAGCCGGCGGTGGAGGCGGTTCGAGCGTACTTGGCGGCGCGACGCGATGCGCACCCGTCCTTGTTCCTCGGCAACAAGGGGAAGCCGGTCACGCGGGTGGCGTTCTGGCGGATCGTGCAGCGCTACGGGCGGCAGGCGGGGATTCGCAACTCGATCTCGCCGCATACGCTTCGGCATTCGTTCGCGACGCACATGCTGGAAGGTGGCGCGGACCTGCGGGCGATCCAGGAGCTGCTCGGGCACGCCAGCATCGTCACCACGCAGATTTACACTCACGTTTCGGTGGATCGGTTGAGGGAAGTATACCAGGCCTATCACCCGCGGGCGTGAGGCGAACGGGGGCGCTGTCGGCGGCGGCTGAGGCGGCAGGACGGCCCGGCCGGGCAACGAACCTGGGCCCGAAGTCCACTTGCAAGTAAGGTGGCTGTCTCGCAATTGCGCAGATAGGTTTGAGACACTGAAACGGATTCTTCGCCTGGCTCAGAATGACACCTAGCGCGGGACAGGGGCCCCGCCTTACAAAAGAGGACCGAGAGGCAAGGCGTTCTGGTCTTTGTGAGACAGCCTCTAAGAAGAGGAAGCAACTTCGTATGGGGAAGACGGCGCGTCGCCAGTGGCTGCAAGCTCTGCCCTTCCTGCTCCCCAACCTGTTGGGGTTCCTCGCCTTCACCTTCCTGCCGGTGTTGGCCTGCTTCGGTCTGAGCCTGACGGACTACCGCCTGGCGCCGATAGAGAGCCTGCGCGACATCTCTCAGAACATGCGCTTCGTCGGGGTGGATAACTTCGTGCGACTGCTGGGGTGGCATGAGGAGGCGGGGCGGCTGGTGGCGAACGACGGGCAGTTCTGGCGGTATCTGGGGAACACGCTGTTCCTGATGCTGGGGATACCTGTGAGCATCTTCGGGTCGCTGCTGCTGGCGCTGCTGCTGAACCAGCGACTGAGGGGGATTACGATTTTCCGCACGATCTACTTCCTGCCGACGGTGTCTTCGGCGGTGGCGGTCTGCATCGTGTGGAAGTGGATCTTCCATCAGCAGCCGCATCAGATCGGCCTGCTCAATAGCCTGCTGATGAGCGTTGGGTTCGCCAACCCGCCGAACTGGTTGGGGTCGATGGACTGGTCGAAGCCGGCCTTCATCATCATGATGCTGTGGGCGGGGGTCGGCGGGTACAACTGCGTGCTCTACCTGGCCGGGCTGCAGGGTATTCCGGGGGAGCTCTACGAGGCGGCGGCCCTGGACGGCGCGGGGCCTTGGGCGCGCCTGCGCCATATCACGTGGCCCATGCTGTCGCCGACGACGTTTTTCGTGGTGACGATGACGATCATCGCCGGCTTCCAGGGGAGCTTCCTGTTCACGGCGGCGTACTTGATGACCGATGGGGGGCCGGCGGGGGCGACGACGACGCTCATGCTCTATATCTATAACTGCGCGCTCCGCACGCACGAGCCGGGCTACGCGGCGGCCATCGCGTGCGTGCTCTTCGTGTTGGTGTTCGGGTTCACGCTCATTAATTGGCGCTTCGGCCAGCGGCAGGTGCATTACCAATGACGGGACCAGTCACCAGATCGGGAGGGCGGAGGAAAATCGCGCGCGACGCGATGGCCTATCTGGTGTTGGCCGCCATCGGGGTGACGATGCTGGTGCCGTTCGCGTGGATGATCTCCACGTCTCTGAAGGCGCCCGCCTATGCCAGCGAGTTCCCCCCGCGCTGGATTCCGAGCGAGCCGGTGACGGCGGAGATCGACGGGGAAACCCGTCGCGTGGCGCGGCTGCGGGGCGAGGGCGAGGTGCAGGCGGCCATCGTGCGGTACTCGCCGGAGGGGGTGCACGTGCAGGTGATCGCGCCGGCGGGGAGGGCCGGGGAGCGGCTGACGGTTCCGGAGTCGGAGCTGGAGACGGTGCGCCGGGTGGCGCTGCACTGGGAGAACTACGCCGAGGCCTGGCGCGCGCAAGGGGTGCGCGTTCGCGACGCTTTCTTCGGGCTGGCGCACCAGGTGGACGGCTTCCTGGTCTTCTACGTGAACTCGGTGTTCGTCACCATCTGCATCACTATCGGAACCGTGTTCACGAGCTCGCTGGCGGCGTTTGCTTTTTCCCGGATGCGCTTTCCGGGGAGGGATCAGGTGTTCCTCGGCTACCTGGCGACGCTGATGGTGCCGGGCATCGTCATCATGCTGCCGGTCTACGCGCTGCTGAGTCAGATGCAGATGACCAACACTTACGCGGCGCTGATCTTCCCGCCGATGTTCTCGGCCTACGGGACGTTTCTGTTGAGGCAGTTCTTTATGACCATCCCGCGGGAGCTGGAGGACGCGGCGCTGATCGACGGGGCCTCGCCGTTTGCGATCTATCGGCACATCATCCTGCCGCTGTCGAAGCCGGCGCTGGCGACGCTGACGACGTTCGTGTTCCTGCACTCTTGGAACGATTTCCTGTGGCCGTTGATGGTGGTGGATAGGCTGGCGCTGAAGACGCTGCCGATCGGGCTGGCGCACTTCCAGGACTCGTACACGACGGACTACCACCTGCTGATGGCCGCCTCCGTGGCGGTGATGGCGCCGGTGTTGATCGTGTTTCTGCTGGGGCAGCGGTACTTCGTGAGAGGGATTGCTTTGAGTGGGATGAAGGGGT
>CAZWRO010000243.1:0-3185 GCA_964635365.1 uncultured bacterium
TGGTCGGCGACTTCGCCGAGGCGGATCGTCTTCCGATGGTCCCCGTTCACGTACCACCGGAATTCGAGGAAGTTGGTGAGAATGAGGTTCGGGAGCGCGGGGCGGTAGCGCCCCTTGATCTGCTCGGACTTCTCCGCTTCGTCGAGACTCGCGCCGAGGTCCTTGGCCTCGATATGGCCGATGATCAGGTCCCGTTTCTTCACGTGGAAATCGGGCGCGCCGCACTCGGAGCGTTTGGGTTCGGAGATGGCGCGGAGGCCTGCGCCGGAGCCCCTAAGCAGGGCTTCGAGCGCGGAGTAGTAGGAGCGCTCGGTGGCGTCCCCGCCCTTGTACTTTTCCCGGAGAGTGGCGACGTACTGATTCGTTGGGTCGGCCGGCATGGGTGGCTCACCCCTTGTGACGGATTCGGGATGGGGGAGGCAAGCTCCTCCTCTATCGTTGGGGCGCGGGGGGCCGTTAGCCGGACTTAGGGATCACATTAGCTGCAGTTTATTCAAGGTGCTGTGGCTGCCTCCCGATAGTGAACTGGGACAGTCGGCTGCTCGCGGCCGCGAGAACTCAGGGCCGCGCCGATTCTGGTGAGAGTCAAGCCCCAGGCCGTCGTTGGGTGTAGATCTGCGTAACGAGATGTGTGGCGCGGGCCGGGACAAAGAGGCAAGCACATGGGGATTGTGGGAGCGACAGAACGAGAAGTGAACCGCGGAGCAGAGGCTGGAGGACTGGCTGGCGGGCAGGAGGCGGAGCAGTTGGTGGTGTTCCAGTTGGGGCAGGAGCTGTACGGGGTGGACATCGGCGGGGTGAACGCCATCATTCGCATGCAGGGGATTACGCGCGTCCCGCAGGCGCCGGAGTTCGTAGAGGGCGTTACGAATCTGCGCGGGAGCACGATTCCAGTCATCGATCTGCGACAGCGTCTCGGTCTCGGCGCCTATGAAGAGAAAAAGTCTTCGCGTATTGTGGCGATCGAGAGCTGCCTGGGGCTGGTGGGTCTTATCGTTGACGCGGTTACAGAGATCCGGTCGGTGCCCAGAGATGCTGTCGAACCGGCGTCTTCGCTGGTGACGGCGGCCGACTCGCACTGCCTGCGCGGGGTAGCGAAGCTGGACGATGAGCTGGTGATCATTCTGCTCGAAATCGAGCAGATCGTTGCGGCCCAAGAGGTCGATGCTCTGGCAGAAGCGGTACCAGCCTTCTCGGAGATAGAGGAGCCGGTGGCGCCGACTGCTGCCGGGCGACCTGAGGAAGGTGGCGCGAGCAATCCGTCCACACGGACGCAGAAGCGGTCGCGGACAAACGGCAAGAGAACGAAGGCAACGGCGAAGGTGGCAGTCGCGGCCCGATGATCCCGGCAAGAGCCAATGAGAACGGTCATTCCGAAAGCAGTTGTCTTAGCTTACCTGATGATCGCGCTGGCGCAGTGCGCGTACGCGGCGCCCACAGGACTGAACGTCATGACGACGGCCGATGTGTTGGGCCATAACGAGGTCGCGCTGGAGTATCAGAACGACGGCGTCCGGCTTTTCGGGGACGACTGCAGTCACTGGGCGTTGTTGCAGCTTGGATTGCTCGACCGGGTGGAGCTTGGAGTGGACCGGTGTTTCGACGGGGAGATGGGGACGTTCGGGAACGCGAAGGTGCTGCTTCAGGAGGAAGAGGAGACGCGGCCCGCGGTAGCCGTTGGGGTCCAGAACCTCGCAGACGGAGAGTCGGCTCAGCCCTATGTCGTTCTGGCGAAGGATACGGCGGGAGCGCGGCTGTACCTGGGAGTCATCCGGCTGGACGGCGATATCGAGATCATGGCCGGGGTCGAGTGTGGTCTCTCCGAGCCGGTCACTCTGATGGTGGATCACGTTACCGGAGAGGAAAGCGCGAGCGGCGTGGGGCTTGGGGTGGACCTGACGGAGGGGCTCTCGCTCTGCCTGTCGCGCGTCATCGCGCACTCCGCAGACGGAGACGACAGTTGGCAAGTGATTTTGGGCCTCGCGTCGGAGGCGGCCTTCTAGGTGACGGTGCGCGCCGACAGGTTTTCGGGTCCGCCACAAGCCGCCGGGCGCGAGGAGAGACTGACAGATAGGGTCAGCGGGCGCCATGGAGCAGATGCGCGGGGAGTGCCTGCGACGTCGAAGACAAGGATTTCCGATCATCAGCTCGCGCTGTCGAGCGAAAGGGTGTGGCGAGAATGAAGCTCAGCAACTTGAAGATAGGGACTCGATTGCTCGGCGCGTTTGCCATCACAGGTGTATTTATCCTGCTGATGTGCGGGATCGGCTACCGCGCGCTGCGGGTGATGGGACAAGCAGTAGACGTGATTCTGGAGGAAGAGGTGCCGGTGGCGGACTGCACGATGGAGGCGACTCTCGCTCTCCGAGAAGCGCAGGATGCGGCCGCCAAGCACCTACTGTGCACCGATCCGGCGCAGCTCGGGACGCTCGAGCAGGAGTTCGAGGGCGCGGTGGAGAGGTTCGACGAGGTGGTGACCGCGGTGATTCAAGGCGGTGAGGTGGAGGACACCCAAGTGGTGGCCACCGAGAACGCTAACCTGCGGCAGCTAATGGAACAGGCAGACGAACAGCACGAGATATTCGAGTCGGCGGCCCGCGCGATGTTTGCTGCGCATCGAATGGAGGTGGAGAGAAGGGGGCAGCAGGAGCTGTCGGCCGCGGAGACGGAGGCGCGTCAGCATATGGAGGAACTCGACGGAGCGGTCACTGCGACGGTCGAGGCCCTCGGTGAGGCGGAGGCCGCCGCCGGCGAAGAGATGAACGCAGCGAAGCTGCACTCCGAGGGCACGCAGCGCAGCAGCACGGTGCTGTTGATGATTGTGTCCGGGATCGCGCTGGGGCTGGCCGTGCTGGTGTCTGTCACTATCACGCGAGGGATCGTGCTGCCCTTGGGCAAGATCAATACCCAGCTCGCGGCGGTGGCAGGCGGCGGGGGCGACCTGACGATGCAGTTGGAGATCGACAGCAAGGACGAACTCGGCCTGTTGGCCGGGACCTTTAACGAATTCCTGGCCTTTCTCCGCGACCTGGTCGGCCGCATGAAGAACATCGCCGGGGAGGTAGGGGAGTCCATCCAGCAGGTGGCGAAGGCGGCGGAGGACACCGGCAAGGCCAGCCAGCAAATCGCCGAGACCATCCAGCAGGTGGCCAAGGGCGCCAACGAGCAGACCGAGACCGTCACCA
>CAZWRO010000244.1:0-3171 GCA_964635365.1 uncultured bacterium
TCACTCGCATCATCTACGTCATCGACCGGGAAGAAGGCGCGGACGCCAACATCACAGCCGCGGGATTCCAGCCCACGCCCCTCTTCCGCAAGTCGGATTTGGGAGTGGGGTAGGAGGGAATGGTTTGGCAGGAGATCCTTCGGCTGCACCCAGAGTAAACGCGCTCCTTCCCCTCCAAGCCTGTGCGACGCTCTCACGTCACTGTCGTCGCCGATGGCGATGACGTGGCGACCCCCCCCGGCACTTGCCTGCCAACCGCGCGCGGCCGGTCAGTAGATCCCCGTCTGGTGGCCGGAGCTGCCAGGCCCCCAGAGCTTCACGTATTCCTTGCCCGCGAAGTCGGCCTGCAAGTCGCGCGCGTAAAGGCCGAACTCGATGCTCGCTTCGTGGCTGTGGAGCAGCCACCATGGCGGTTGCTCGATGAGTTGGAGCACTGCGCTGCCCCAGTGAAGGAAGACGGCCTGGCGCACGAGTTCGCGCGCGGGCTCCGGCAGGTCTCGCGCGGAGACGCTGCGGCCCGCGGCCATCGCCTCCCGCAGCGGCGCGGACAGGCCCGCCGTCACGCCGCGGCCGATGGGAGTCGCCTCGCCGGCCTCGGGTGAGAGGTGCCCGCGCGCCTCCCGCAGCAGCCGCTGCATCTGCGTGTGGAGCGCGCCCGCGAGCGACCCCGGCTTGCCGGGCACGAGCGCGCGGAGTCGCGCCACCAGCTCACCGAACTCCGGCGCCGCGCACCGGGCGAGCACCCCATCGACCTCCGCGGCCGCCGGCGGCTGGCCGCGAGGATTTCCCTCTTCCGGGCCCAAGGCAACGGAGGAGATGTAGCCTGCATCTCCGGGCACGTCGGCGAACCACGCGTACTCGGACTCGCCGCTGGTCCAGAAGCGAATCCAGAGCCGCTCGAAATCCTCGATCCACAGCAGCCGGCCCGTCGTCTCCTCCAGCAGGCCGCGCATCCACGTCAGGCACATCGCGCGGCACACCTTCGCGCGCAGCGCCTCCGGCAGCTCGCCGACTCGCACCCGCGGTGCCTGGCCCTGCTCGCGCAGCGGCGGGCCATAGGGGGCGGGCATCCACGATAGCACCTCGCGCCAGGCCGCGCGCGAATCCCCTCGCAGCCGCTCGCACAGCTCCCCCACCTCCGGCGGCAGCGCGGTCGCGAACCGCGACACCAACGCCTCCACCGCACGCACGACGTCCTCCCGAAACTCCGGCGGCAGCGCGTGCCGCTCGAACTCGTGCTCTACCATCGCCACAACCTCCGTCCTCAGGTGTTGGCGGGCGCGAGCGAGCCGCGTCTTCACCGTCCCTGGCCGCACTCCCAGAAAGCCGGCGATCTCGGCCTGCGAGTAGCCGTCCACATAGGCTAGCGTGAGGGCCAGCCGCTCCGGCGCGCGCAGGCGCGCCAGCGCCTCTCGGACCACGATCTTCGTTTCCGAGGGCGCGCGCGTGTCCGCGGTGGTGGCCGCCGCCTCGAGCCCTACGGTGCTCACCTGGCGGCGGCGCCCCTGCGCGCGGTAGACATTGGTGCCGATCTTCCTCAGCCAGCCGGCGAACCTGCCCGGCTCGCGGAGCTGATCCAGCTTCACGAAGGCCTGCACGAAGGCCTCCTGCGCGAGATCGCGGGCGGCCTCGAAGTCGCCGGTCAGGTGGTAGCCCAGCCCGTAGACCATGTCCCGGTAACGGTCCACCAGCTCGCCGAAGGCCTCCTGGTCACCCTGCCGCACGCGCACCACCAACTGCTGATCCGTCGGCGCCATTGGCGTCCTCACTCGTCCCACAATAACACGGATGCGACCGGAGCGAAAAAGGTAACATCGTTGCCGCCCTCTTCCGCAAGTCGGATCTCGGCCTCAAATAGGCCGCTCTCGGACAACGCTGGCGCGTCCTGGCCAAGGTGGGGGAGGCGGCCACAGCACACCGTCCGACTAGTATCGTCAGTGTATCTATTAGAAACTGCACTGTATCCACTTATGCCTAAGGGCTCAGCATCGGCAAGCCTCCCATTTCGCCTCCTAGTAGCTCCGAAAACTTGATTCTTCAGGCCAGAAATGGTATACTCTTAGGGTCCGAAAAAGCTTGATAAAGACTGACATTTTTCAACTTCCGTAGAGGCGATGGGCACGACTCCCAGGCTGATCGCCTCTGTCTTTCGGACACCGACCGAACCCAGTAGTAAGGAGTAGAACTTGGCCAGGAAACAAAAATCGCCAGCCCGTGACTATAAAGCCAAGCACATTCAGGTGCTCAAAGGGCTGGAAGCAGTCCGCCGCCGCCCCGCCATGTACATCGGATCGACCAGCGCGCGCGGTTTACATCATCTCTTCGTCGAGGTCGTCGATAACTGCATAGACGAGGTGATGGCCGGCTACTGCACCCAGATCGACTGCGTGCTCCACAAAGACGATTCTATCTCCGTCACCGACAACGGCAGCGGCATCCCCGTCGACAAGCACCCCGTCGAGAAGCGTCCCGGCGTCGAAGTAGCCATGACCGTGCTCCACGCCGGCAGCAAGTTCGGCGGCGGCGCGTACAAGGTGTCGGGCGGACTGCACGGCGTCGGCGTGTCGGTGGTGAACGCGCTCTCCGAGTGGCTCGAAGTCGAAGTCTCCCGCGGTGGCAAGGTCCATCACATGCGCTTCGAGCGGGGCAAGACGGTCAGCAAGCTCAAGGTCAAGGGCAAGGCGAAGAAGAGCGGCACCAAGGTGACCTACCGGCCGGACCCGGAGATCTTCGAGTCCATCGAGCACGAGCCCGAGCGCCTGCTCAATCGGCTGGAGGAGCTGGCCTACCTCAACCGCGGCGTGAAGATTAACTTCACCAACGAGAAGACGGGCGAGACGGTCGCCTATCAAGAGAAGAACGGGATCCAGGCCTACGTCGAACATCTCAACAGCGCGCGCGACGCCATGCACCGACCCATCTACTTCACGCGCAAGCGGGGCGAGACCGAGGTCGAGATCGCGCTCCAGTACAACACCGGCTATCAAGAAACCATCCTCTCCTATGCGAACAACATCCACACGGCCGAAGGTGGCACCCACGTCTCCGGCCTGAAGACCGCGCTCACCCGCGCCATCAACCAGTACGCGCGCAAAGCGAACCTGCTGAAGGAAAAAGACCGGAACTTCATCGGCGACGATGTCCGCGAGGGGCTGACGGTTGTCATCAGCG
>CAZWRO010000245.1:0-3146 GCA_964635365.1 uncultured bacterium
GGGTGAGGGAGGCCATGAGGAGGTGCCTGGGGACGCCCTGGAAGCCGATGCGTGCTTGGCGAATGTAGAAGGGGCCGGCGACGAAGGTCTGGGCGAGGACGACGGCGGCGGTGGTGAAGGGGATGGTGAGGCCGGCGGCGGCGAGGTGGCGGCCGACGAGGCCGACGCGGCCGAAGGTCATGAGCAGGGCAACGCCGGCGACGGCGGGGGGGAGGACGACGGGGAGATCGACGAGGGTGTCGATGAGGCGCTTTCCACGGAAGTCGGCGTAGGCCAGCCAGTAGGCGAGCGGGGTTCCGATGAGGATGATGAGGAGGACGGAGATGCCGGAGGTGGTGAGGCTGAGGGTGAGGGCGGAGGCGACTTCAGGACAGCAGACGTAAGAGCCGAAGCGGCGCAATTCGGCGCGGGCGAAGAGGCCGACGATGGGCAGCGCGATGAGCGCCAGCGCGGGCAGGGACAGTAGGAAGAGCAGGATTGATCTGCGGGAGGGCATGGAGTTGGGACCTAGGTGGGCTCGAGGCCGAGGCGCTCGGCCGGGGGCCGCACGGGAATGAGTCCGTGTCGGGCGAGTAGCTGCTGTCCTTGGGGTGACATGACGAAGTGGACGAACTCGCGGGCGAGGGGTCGCTGGCGGGTGTTGCGAAGGAGGGCGATGGGGTAGTCGGCGATGACGTTGACCGCGTCGGGGATGTCGATGACGCGAACGTCCGGGCGAACGGCCGGGGTGACGTCGGAGGCGTAGCAAATGCCGACGTCGGCTTCGCCGAGGTGGACCTTGGCGACGATGCCTTTGACGGTGGGCTCTTCGGAGCGGACGTTGGCGAGGACGCGCTGAGCGAAGTCGGGTCCGTAGTCACCAGAGCGATCCATGTTGTCGATGACGGTGCGGGTGTAGCGGCCGATCGGGACTTCGGGGGCGCAGGTGATGAGGACGATTCCCGGCTTGGCGAGGTCGCCCGGCGTCTGGAGGTCGGCGGGGTTGTTGCCAGGGGTGATGATGACGACGCGGTTGTGGGCGAAGATGGTTGGGCTCTCGGCAAGGTTGGCCTCGACGAGGGGGGTCATGTTATTGGTGTTGGCGGAAAGGAAGACATCGGCGGGCGCACCCTGCTCGATCTGAATGCGGCAGCGGGAGCTGGAGGCCAGGTTGAGGCGAAGGGTTACGTCCGGGTGGGCGCGCTCGAAGATGGTCTTGGCCTCACCGAGGAACTCGGTGAGGGAGGCGGCGGCGAAGACGGTAAGGGTGCGGTCGGCGGCGACGGGGCCGGCCGCGGCGAGAGAGAGTAGAAGGCTAAGAAGGATGAGTAGAAAGGCAAAGGTGCGCATGAAGCTCTCCTCGGCAGAAGGGTTGTTGAATGTAAGTTACAGCGATTGTGTGGCGATTGCGAGAAGGAGGCGGGAAGACTTCTGGGCTATCGGGGGGCGAACTAATCGGGTTTCTCCTGGGTTCCGGACTGCTTGACGAAGTTGAGGCGGAGGTCGGTGAGCATGGTCTGGTAGTCGCGCGCTTCCTGGCCCTGGAGGCTGGGCTGGAGGTGTTTGAGTAGGTCGGCGGCGGCGTCGATGGCGACGCGGGCCTGGTCGATGTCCTTGACGACGGTGTTGGTGAAGGGGTCGGGCTGGAGGCCCATCTTCTGCCACGCGGTGGCGGCGAGCTGGGCGAAGGAGAGCCGCAGGAGGGCGTAGATGTCGAGCGGCTGGAGCGGCTCGACGGGCTCTTCGGCGGCTGCTTCGTCGGCCGGCGCGGTTGGCTGTTCGGCGGTGTCGCCGGTCGGCTCTGCGGGGGCCGAGCCGGTGGCTTCGGGTGTCTCTTCTTCGGCCGGGGTTTCGGAGGGTTGGTGTTTGGGATCTTCCTCGGATGTCACTTGGGTGTCACCTCTACTTATGGTTTTGGGTTAGAAGATTATCTTGTCGCGCCTGATGTGCACGTTTTGCAGCAGCCCGAAGGCGAGGAAGCTCGCCAGCAGGTTGCTGCCGCCGTAGCTGACGAAGGGCAGCGGCAGGCCGGTGATGGGCATGATGTTTACGCTCATGCCGATGTTGACGACGGTGTGAAATATTAGCATGGAGATGGCCCCGGCCGCAAGGAGGGAGCCGAGGGGGTCGCGGGCGTGGAGGGCGATGCGAAGGCCGCGCCAGAAGATGAAGAAGTAGAGCAGGAGCATGGCGAGGGCGCCGATGAGGCCGAGCTCTTCGCCGACGACGGAGAAGATGAAGTCGGTGTGGCGCTCGGGGATGAAGCGGAGGCGGCTCTGGGTGCCGTGAAAGAGATGGCGGCCGAAGAGCTGGCCGGAGCCGATGGCGACGCGGGATTGGATGATGTGATAGCCGGCCCCGAGCGGGTCGGCCTGCGGGTTCAGGAAGATGGTGAGGCGGCGCTTCTGGTAGTCGTGCAGGGCGACGTGGGAGAGGGCCCTTCCCAGAGGCGCGGGTCGGAGGCGATCGAGGGGGAGCTTGTCGAGGTTCCACATGAGGGTGAAGAGGGCGGCCCCGCAGGCGAAGACGGCGGCGAGATGACGGGCCTTGGCGCCGGCGAGGTAGGCGGTGCCAAACCAGATGGCGATGAGGACGAGGGCGGTGCCGAAGTCGGGCTGGAGCAGGACGAGGAGCACGGGGGCGGCGATGATAAGAAGGGACCTTACAACGAGGTCGGCGGTGGTGGCGGCCTCCATGCGATGACTGATGAAGGCGGCCAGAGATAGGATGACGGCGATCTTGGCGAGCTCGGAAGGCTGAAGGCGGAAGCTGCCGATGGCGATCCAGCTTGCGGCCCCGGTCGGCGCGGCGCCGAGCTTGAGGACGATGAGCAGTAGGATGATGACGGCGCCGTACAAGGGGATGTGCCAGCGGGCGATGGCCTCGTAGTCAAACAGCAGGGCGAGTAGGAAGCCGAGAAGCCCGACGAGAAGCCAGAGGGCCTGCTTTTGGGCGAAGGCGCTGGGCGGGGAGAAGCCGGTGTCCTCAGGACCGCGGGTGGCGGAGTAGATCATCACGAGGCCGTATAGACATAAGGCCAGTACGGCCAGGATGAGCATCCAGTCGAGTCGCTTGAGTAGACGCACGCTGAGCACGGCAACCCCTCAGGGGCCTTCGATCTTGCTGCGGCCATATCCCCACGCAATTATAACACGGGGTGTCAAGGG
>CAZWRO010000246.1:0-3122 GCA_964635365.1 uncultured bacterium
GCATGATCCTGACGAACAACATCCAGGTCGGGTTTCTGGCCTTCGCGCTGGGGATTGCTTTCGGGGTGGGAACGATCTACGTGTTGCTGCAGAACGGCCTCATGTTGGGAGCCTTGGGAGGGGTGCTTGGGCGGGGCGAGAGCGGGCCGCTGTTCTGGTCGCTGGTGGCGCCGCACGGGGGCGTGGAGTTGATTGCGATCTGCATCTGCGGAGGCAGTGGGTTGATCCTGGGGTGGTCGCTGATCGACCCGGGGGATCATCTGCGGCGGGAGGCGCTGATTGCGGCCGGGCGCAAAGCGGTTCCGTTGGTGTTGGGGGCGGTGCCGATGTTTGGGATAGCGGCGGTGGTGGAGGCGTTCGTTACTCCGGCGCCGGCACCGGTGTGGTTGAAGCTGACGATTGGCGCGGCCGGGACGGCGGCGGCGCTTCTGTACCTGGGTTGGGCGGGGAGAGAGCGAGAGGAACCCGCGGCGCGGGAGGAATCGGGGGCGAGGAGCTAGCATGGTCACGCTTACAGAGTCCGAGTATCGGGAGCGCGTGTACGGCGTCTGGCTGGGGAAGCTGATCGGGAGCGCTCTGGGCGCGCCGATGGACGGGGAAAAGCGGATGCACGAGGTGGGCGCGGGGGCGGAGTCGCTGGCGGGCTCCCGAGCGGAGCCGGAGGAGTGGGCTGATTTCGAGCTGGCCTGGCTGCGGGCGGTGCAGACGGCGGGGCCGCAGCTCACGCCGGACGATCTGATTGCGACTTGGCTGAAGCATATTGCGTGCGCCGAGGGAGAGAGCGCCTACGCGCGGGGGAACTTCAGGAGGGGGATGAGGCCGCCGGTGTCGGGGGCGTTCAATAACCCGTTCCGGACCGCGTTGGGGGCGATGGCGCGGGCCGATCTCTGGGGAATGTTGATTCCGGGCGATCCGGAGGGGGCGGCGAGCCGGGCGGCTCAGGACGCGAGGCTCGACCACGATGGGGCGGGGGTGGAGGCGGCGGTGGCGTTGGCGGCGATGGTGAGCGCGGCGTTTGTGGAGTCGGAGGTCGCGCGGTTGGTGGAGGTCGGGTTGAAGCTGGTGCCGGAGGACTCGAGGTTGGCGCGGGCCTCGCGCGATGTGGTGCGCTGGCATGGAGAGCTGGCGAACTGGCGGCGCACGCGGGAGATGTTGCTGCGCGCCTACAGCTCGGAGGAGGTGCGGGACAGCACGGTTGCGTTCGGGCTGATCGTGCTGGCGCTGCTGGCGGGGGAAGGGGATTTGGGCCGCACGGTGGTGACGGCGGCGAGCTGCGGATGGAGCACGAAGTGCACCTGCGCGGGGGCCGGCGCGGTGGTGGGAGCGATGCTGGGAGCCAGTGGGATTCCGGCCGATTGGCGAGGCGCCATACGCGAGGAGCTGCGGGCGAGCCCGGGCCTGGTGGGGCTGCCCAGGACGGGGCGGCTGGGGATGCTGGCGGAGCACACGTGTGAGGTGGGGCGCTTGATGATTCGGTCGGAGTGCGCGGGCCGGGTGCAGTTGAGTGAGGAGCCTTCGGAGGAGGAGTCGAAGCTGGCGACGCCGGAGCCGACGGAGTTCGTACGGCGTCTGAAGATGGGGCCTTACGTGACGTCGGACCGGAGGGGGCCGCTGGTGATAGATATCGACTACGACGCGCGGCCGACCATAGGCTACGACGCGCCGCGCCGGCTGGCGTTTGGGGTGACCAACGCGGCCACGCGGAGCGTGGACTTGAGGACGAGGATCTCGGCGCCGGCCGGGTTTGTGGTGACGACGAACTCGGACCAGATCACGCTGCCCGAGGGGGCCACGGTGTCGTTCACGGCGACCATCAGCGCGCCCAAGGAGCACGCCCAGATCGCGGTGACGAACCCGTGCACGCTTTTCCTTTCGGTGGAGGGCGGGGAGGAAGTGACGCTGCCGATCACGCTGGTTGGGGAGGGCTTGTGGTACGCGGCGGGGCCGTACGAGGACTTCGAGGTGGGTCATTCGCCGGAGCAGCCAGCGGTGCTGTCGGGGGAGGCCGCGATCGACGGTGAGGGATGGCAGCGGCTGTCGGTGGCGGAGCCGGCGGTGAATCTGCTGACGGATCTGGAGGGGGAGCAGGGGACTTACTATCTGGCGACCGATGTGGAGGCGCCGCGGGCGCGGCGGGCGCGGCTGCGGGTGGGCTGCAATGACGGGACGAAGGTGTGGCTGAACGGCCAGGAGGTGTTCTTCCAGCACGAGCACCGGCCGGTGGCGCCGGTGAGCGCCGACGAGTTTGAGGTGGAGCTGCGGGAGGGGTGGAATCGGCTGGTGATCAAGATGGCCCAGTGCTCTCCGCGGCGGCTGCTGTCGGCCGTGCTGAAAGACCTGGAGGGGCAGTTGCTGGTGGAGGCGGTGAATACTTCTCCGCGACGGGTCTAGGGCTTGGTGTGAAGTTCGGCGGGGATCCGCGGGGTGATGGGAACCGGCCGACTCGCGCGTCGGCTGTCAGCCCTTGCCGATCAGTCCTCTTTCTCCTCGCGCAGGTGCCGTTCGAGAAGCTGCTCCAGCCGGTTTGCCGATAGCCCCTTGCCGGAGGCGACGACTTCGCCGTCCACGACGACGGTGGGGGTCATCATGATGCCGTGGCGTTCGGCTTCGTTGGAGAGGATGTCGTGCTTGCGCACGACGACTCGGCCCGGATAGCGTTCGGCGAGGCGACGCGCGATGCGCTCGGCTTGGATGCACTTGAGGCAAGGGAACACGACGCCGAACTCCTTTAGGCCGTAGAAGATCTTGATCTCCACCGCGTCGGCGGCGGACGGGGTTTTCTCCTGCTCGTCGGCGGGTGGCTGCGCGGTGGCACGGACGGGTGGGCGGACGGCCATGCCGGGGATGTTGACATTGGGCGCGCAGCGGGCGAAGACGTCGTCGGGACAGTGCTTGACCTCCCAACAGGGTATCAGGTCGAGTAGTCGGCGGATGCCGACCGTGGTGAGGCTGTGTCCGTGGATCAACTCGGAGATGCAGCGAATCCAGATCAGGTCCTGGTCGCTGTACATGCGCTGGTTCGAGACGGGCTTGCGGGCCGGCCTGATGAGGCCCTCTTCTTCGTAGATCCGCAGCGTTCGGGCGCTGAGGCCGACTAGCTGGGCGGCCCCTCCAATGGGGTA
>CAZWRO010000247.1:0-3121 GCA_964635365.1 uncultured bacterium
CCGATCTGCGTCGACGGCACCTACCAGACGACCGGCGATCTTTCGCGTGGTGCGGGGTGGGGCCTGGTACATGGATTCGCCGAGTCAATTCCGCAGCGCGCTTCGGTTTTCGTTTCGGCCGGATTTCCGCCAGCTGGGTGGGTATGGCTTCCGCTGCGCGCGGGAGGCCGCGCCGCAGGCGGCCGCGCCGCAGGTGGCGAGCGGCGAGTCGGGGTAGGCCGGAGGCGTTGGGGTCTGTCGGGGACTCCGCCCGGGGGGCGTTTTCGGGGAGCCGCCGGGGTTAGCTATCGGCTGAGGCCGAAGGCCTTGGCCAACATGGCCGCCATCTGATCGCGAGTGCACAGGGCCTCGGGATGGAACCGGCCGTCTGCGCGCGGTTCGACCGCGCGAAGTGAGGCGAGGTATTCGACGTGCTTGTAGCAAGCGGCCTGGGAGGCAACATCGGAGAAGGTGGGGTGCTGGGGGCCTTCCGGAATGTTGTCATCGGCGTCGGCGATGGCGCGCGCGATGAGGACGGCGGCCTCCCCTCGGTCGAGCCAGTGCTCGGGATGGAAGAGCCCATCGGGATAGCCGGAGACGATTCCTTGTGATACGGCGTACTCGACGTAGCGGTAGGCGGGGTCGGCGGGGGGCATATCGGGGAAGGTGGGATCGCCTTCGTGGGCGGGCACTCGGGCGTCGCCACCGGCCTGCGCGCGGGCGGTGTAGACGGCCATGTCGCCGCGGGACACCCCCCAGGCCGGCCGGTAGAATCCGTCGGGATAGCCGCGGCAGATGCCGGCGCGAGCAAGAGCTTGGATCTCCCGCCAGGCCCAGGAGTCGGTCGGAACATCCGGGAATGCACTCGCGGCGACACCCGCGCGCCCGAGCATGCGCGCCGGCAATCGGCCGGCGGCGCGCAATATCCTCCCGACGGTCAGGGGGCGAACGGTCTGCGCGCGACGCAGATCGCGCAGTGCCAGCTCGGCGTTCAGCAGGCGGCGGACGAGTCTGCCGGGCGCTGGTCGAGGGGCGGTGAATTTCTCGCGCAGTCGCGCGCCTTTGTCCGTTAGCCAGGGCCAGCGCGAGCAGTCGGCTCGGGTTGGGTAGGCCTCCGCCGAGGAGGAGTAGAAGCGCGGCACGCCGCGCTCCACCTCAAAAGAGCGGCGGCAGGAGGAGCAGAGGAGGCTCTGTGCTTCCGCGCGCATGGCCTCCAAGCACACCGGGCAGGCGAGGCGCTGCGCGAGGAAGGGATCGAGGCTGCTGGGGCCGCGCGAGGCTAGCGGCTCTCCTGGCGAGACGCGGTGCTGCATGATGGCATCGAGCAGGCCTTCCTCGCCCTGCTCTGACGTGTCAACAGTAGGCGCGTTCCCCTTCGCCCAGGTGACGAGGATGCCGTTATCGGTGGCGGTGGGGCCACTGAGTCGGGTCATGTCGAGGACCACGTTTCGCACCTCGGCCTCGGGCGGCTCAAGGCCGACCGCGTAGAGTTCGGTAAGGCGTTCCGTTAACCGCACCTCGCGCTCGGTGGTGAGGCTTGTCCCCAAGACCGTTCGGAAGTCGCCGGGCAGGAACCAGTGGAGCTCTGCGTGAGGTGATTTCGTGTCGGCGAGTCGGAGCAGGAGGTCGCGCTCGCGCGGCTCGCGTGCTGTCTGCTCCGTGGTGAAGACGGCGTAGCGACGGGCGACGCGAGCGACCTCGCAGATGACGGCAATGGGGTCGGCGACGTGTTCGAGGACCTCGCAGCAAAGCACGACGTCGAAGCTGTCAGTCGGGAACGGAAGCCAGTGCGCGTCGCTGGTGACGGCAGGCACGTCGAACAACTCGCGCGCGCGGAGACTCGCCTCGAACGAAAGGTCTGAGGTGACGCCCTTTGCGCCGAAGAGACGGCGGGCCAGACTGAGATGCCACCCCTCTGCTCCCCCCACGTCCAGGAGGGTGTCGAACTTCATCTGGGAGAGGCGTCGGAAGACGGCGTACGTGCGCGCCAGCTTGATGGCTTGGTTTCCCTCAGAGCAGTCGCAGGCTATGCCGTAGACCGGCGCGTGAGCGAAGTAGCGTCCCTGAGGAACGCCGCGACGGTAGCGGCCATCGAGGTACTCCGCGTTGTCGCGTGTCCGCCGATCCGTGTTAGGTGCTCCCTGGCTGGTGAATGGCGTCCGAGCGCGCGTGTGTAGGAAAGCTCTGTCGTAGAGCCCGCGCGGGGCCTGGTTCGCTGCTTCGCCAAGGCTGTCCTGCCGGTGTGGGCCCGGTGCGGGGCCCTCGGAGAGATCCTCCCCTGAGGATAGGCGAGAGGGGAAAATCGGGTGAAATGCTGGGTCCCGACAGTTTAGCGAGCATCCGGTATGTGGCATTTCTAGTCGGGCGTGCAGTCGTGTGGCACAGGCGAGGGACGGCCGGGCCGCTCCGCCGAGCGAAGGGAGCGGAGACGGACCCTCGCAGGAAGGGGGCTACGACAGTGAAGCCCGAAACGCTTGTGGAGCAGGAGTCGGAGGAAGGCAAGCAGGAACCCGTAAGAGATGTGCTGTGGATAACCACGACTTGGGGGCGCGTGGTGCTGGGGTTGGGGCTGGCCGCGATCGCGGGGGTGAGCTTCGGCCACGCGTGGACCAACGAGAACATGTCGTTGTGGGTGGTGGGTGGTGTGACTCTCCTGACGGGCGTCCTCTTGGTGTTGTCCGGGCTGTACGTGCGCAGCCAGCCCAAGCCGCCGCCCGCGCCGAGCGAAGAGGAGGAGGGTGAGCCGTTGGTTCCGCTGTTGGGGGCGCTGCTGGTCTACAAATACCAGCTCATCTCGCACGCGCAGTTGCAGCACGCGTTGGAGGAGCAGCGGCGGAGCACGCGGCTCATCGGGGAGATACTGGTGAACCAAGGGGCGGTGACCGAGGAGCAACTGCAGGTGGCTCTGGCGCACCAGCAGTCTTACTCAGAGGCACGGGAGGCAAGCCCTGTGATTTAGGGCGGCGGCGAGCCCCGCGATTTAGGGCGGCGGCAAGCCCCGCTAGTTAGGGCGGCGGCAAGCCCCGCTAGTTAGGGCGGCGGCAAGCCCCGCGACTTAAGGCGGCGGCAAGCACACGAGGGGAGCGGCCGTGGGCGCGGCGGCAACGGTGGTCTGCAGGGAGCAGGTTGAGAACTGTGCAGA
>CAZWRO010000248.1:0-2779 GCA_964635365.1 uncultured bacterium
GACATGGTCTTCATCACGGCCGGGATGGGTGGGGGAACGGGGACTGGCGTGGCGCCGACGGTGGCGGAGTTGGGTCGGGAGGTGGGGGCGCTGACGGTGGCGGTGGTTACGAAGCCGTTCGCCTTCGAGCGAGGCCGTCGGCAGAGCATCGCGGAGGAGGGGCTGGACAATCTGCGGACGAAGGTGGATACGCTGATTACGGTGCCGAACGACCGGCTGCTGGGGGTGGTTCAGAAGAAGGTGTCGCTGTTGGATGCGTTTCGGCTGGCGGACGAGGTGTTGCGGGAGGGCGTGCAGGGGATCTCGGATTTGATAACGGTTTCGGGTTTGATCAACCTCGACTTCGCGGATGTGAAGGCGGTTATGCAGGACGCCGGGACGGCGTTGATGGGGATTGGCACGGGCACCGGGGAGACGCGAGCGGCGGATGCGGCGCAGGCGGCGATTTCGAGCCCGCTGCTGGAGACCGCGATCGACGGTGCGACGCGGATTCTGTTCAACGTGAGCGGCGGGAGCGATTTGTCGCTGTCCGAGGTGGAAGAGGCGGCCCAGGTGATCCGGGCGGCCTCGGATTCGCCGGATACCAATGTGCTGTTCGGTGTCGTGTTGGCCGATGAGCCGGATGACGAGGTGAGGATTACGGTGCTGGCGACGGGCTTCGACCGTGGGCGGCGTTCGACTCGATCGGCGGAGGCGGAGGTGAAGCTTCCGGCGACAGAGCCGGCCCCGGATGTGGACTTGGAAGTGCCCACGTTCCTGCGAAACCAATAGGAGGCTGGCGAAGCCAGTAGTAGGAGGCTGGCGAAGCCAGTAAGCAGGATTCTAATAGAAATTAGATTAGCGCGGGTTCGGTCTGAGGGCCGAATCCGCGCCGCGCGTTGGGGGGAGGCAGATGGCTCAGGCGCCGCGCAGGCGCGCGGCGATGGCCCGGATATGGTCGGGAGTGGAGCCGCAGCAACCGCCGATGATGGTCGCACCGAGCTCGCGGAAGCGCTCGGCGGCGTCGGCCATGCCTTCGGGCTTTTCGGGATAGACGACGTCGCCTGCGGTAGCCTGCGGGCGCCCGGCGTTGGGCTGAGCGATTAGCGGGAGCGACGTGGCGTCTCGGAACTGGGCAATGATGGGCACCATTTCGGCGGGCGTAACGGTTCCGCAGTTGGCCCCGACGACGCTTGCGCCGGCGGCACCGCACTCCTGGGCCGCCTGCTGTGGGGTCACGCCGAAGGGAGTGCGGCCGTTGGGGTCAAAGGCGAGGGAAGCTGCGACTGGAAGGCCCGTTTCGGCGGCGGCCGCGACGGCGAGGACAGCCTCCTCTATGGCGCCGAAGGTCTCCACGATGAGGAAGTGTACGCCGGCCGCGGCGAGCGCCTGGGCCTGGGAGACGAAGGCGGCGTGGGCCTCGTCGGGCTCGAAGTCTCCGTAGGGTTTGAGGATCATGCCGGTGGGGCCGATGCTGCCGGCGACGAAGGCGCGGTCTCCGGCGACCTCGAGCGCGAGGGCGACGCCGGCGGCGTTGAGCTCGGCCGCGCGCCCGGGGAGGCCCTTGCGGTCGAGGCTGATGGGGTTGCCCTGGAAGGTGTTGGTGATGATGAAGTCGGAGCCGGCCTCGAGGAAGCCGCGGTGGGCCGCGCGGACCTGATCGGGGCGGATTACGTTGAGGAGCTCCTCGCATTCGCCGGGGCCGAGACCATCGCCCCTGAGGGTCGTGCCCATGCCGCCATCGCCAATGAGCAGGCCATCCTTCAGTTCATGGATTAGCTCTTCTTTGCGTGCGCTTGTGGTCATGGTAGGCCCCCTTATCTTTGCCGTGGCGACCGTCGTGGGACGGATTGTACTCTGGGGCCTTGAGGGGTGTCAAGCAAGCCCGCCGAAGGGGTGAGGGATGAAGGGGTGAATTAGAGGGTGTCGGATAACGGCAGCAGGGGAGGCGCGCATGGAGTTCGGGGTGATCGGTGGTACGGGATTCTACAGCCTGGGGGAGGACCGCGGCGAGTCGACGGAGGTGGCGACGCCTTACGGCGCGGTGGAGGTCAGTCGCGTGAAGATGGGGGAGGTGGAGGTTGCCTTTGTCGCGCGGCACGGGCGAGGGCATACGGTGCCGCCCCATCGGGTGAACTACCGCGGCAACATATGGGCGCTGCGGGAGATGGGGGTGACGAATATCCTGACCTCGGCGGCAGTGGGATCGATGTCGGAGGGGATGCCGCCGGGATCGCTGGCGCTGGTGGACCAGTTCCTCGACTTCACCCGGGGCCGGCCGGGAACGTTCTTCGATGGAGAGACGACGGAGGGGGTGGTGCATGTGGACCTGACGGAGCCGTACTGCCCGCACTTGCGCAAGGAGTTGCGGGCGGCGGCGGAGGCGTTGGGGGAGAGGCTGGTACCGACGGGAACATATGTTTGCGCAGAGGGGCCGCGTTTCGAGACGCCAGCAGAGATACGCATGTTCAAGCAGCTGGGCGGGGAGCTGGTGGGGATGACGAGCGTGCCGGAGGTGGTGCTGGCGCGGGAGGCGGGGATCTGTTACGCCACGGTTGCGGTGGTGACGAACTGGGCGGCGGGGGTGTCAGGGGAGTTGGTGGAGCACGAGGGAGTGAGCGATTTCATGGGGCGGCAGACGCCGCGGGTGCGGACTATGTTCGAGCGTGTAGTCGAGCAGCACGTGGATGGGGATTGCGTGTGTCGGGCATTTCGGGCGGGATAGACGAGCGGGGCAGGGGAGGAGGAGCGCTGTGGTGGGCGGCGCTTCAGCAGGTGGATGGGGTGGGGGCAGCGACGA
>CAZWRO010000248.1:2789-3119 GCA_964635365.1 uncultured bacterium
GGGGGGGGGCGGACTTTCTCCCGAGCAGGCGGCCGGAATGGCGGCATCGGCGCGTGCGCTGCCGGCGCTGCGATCGGAGATTGAGGGTGTGCAGAGGCAGGGGATACGGCTTCTCGCCATTGGTGAACCCGGGTATCCGGTTGAGTTGCTGGATCTGCGCAGCCCGCCGCCGCTGCTGTATGTGCGGGGGACGTTGAAGGAGGAGGACAGGAGGGGAGTTGCGGTGGTGGGGACGCGGGAGGCCAGCCGCGAGGGGGCGAGGCTGGCGAGGAGGCTGGGGAAGGGCCTGGCCGAGCGGGGTTTCACTATTGTGAGCGGGCTGGCCCGGGG
>CAZWRO010000249.1:0-3090 GCA_964635365.1 uncultured bacterium
GACCTCTACCGCAGGCTGGCCGGCGCCCCCGACAGCAAGCGCCTCGACGACCTGGCCGACGAAATCGCCGACCGCTTCGGCCGCCCCCTACCCACTCCCGTCGAGGACCTCCTCCGGATGGCCCGTCTCAAAGTTCTCTGCGCCCAGGCCGGCGTGCACAACGTCAGCACCGAGGGCCGCCTCGTCAGCCTCCGGCTCGCCGAAGACCGGCGTCTCGCCCCTAACGCAGCCGCCCAACTCCGCCAGTCCTTACCGGCCGACGTTCGTATCTGGCTCGCCCTAATCAATCACGACCGAGTCGTGGTATCCATTCGCAAGGCCGACACCGACGAAACCTTCCGCCGCTTAGTGGCGACGCTCGGGGCGCTCGCCCCGCTGCCCCTCGTCGAAGAGGCGAAGAGGCACCAGCGGCGTATGCACTTAGCGGCTCGACGATGAGGAGGAAACCATGCCGCGTGTGGCTGTCATAGCTTTCCGCACCGCCGGACAAGGCCACCGCTTCGACGCCGGACAGTTGGAGTTGAACCCTGGCGACAAGGTCGTCGTTCGCAGCTCCCGCGGCGTGGAGCTGGGCGTCGTGCGCTGCCCGCCCGATGACACCCCAACCGACTCCGGCCTCAAGCCCATCTTGCGGCTCGCCACCGAAGACGACTTGCGTCGCGACAAAGAGAACCTCGCGGGCGAGCGCCAGGCCATGAAGATCGGCGCCGAGAAGATCGCCGCCCACGGCCTCCCCATGAAGCTCATCGAAGCCGAAGCCAACCTCGACGGCTCCCGCATCGTCCTTCACTTCAGCGCCGAAGGCCGCGTCGACTTCCGCGCCCTCGTTCGCGACCTCGCCCGCGCGCTCCACGCCCGCGTCGAGCTCCACCAGGTCGGCGTGCGCGACGAGACCAAGATGAGGGGCGGCCTGGGCCCCTGCGGGCGCGTCCTTTGCTGCGCCAGCTTCCTCACCGACTTCGACCCCGTCGGAATAAGGATGGCCAAAGAGCAAAACCTCTCCCTCAACCCCCAGAAGATCTCCGGCGCCTGCGGCCGACTCATGTGCTGCCTCAACTACGAGTACAAACACTACCGCGAGGCCAAGCAGTGCCTCCCCAAGGTCGGCAGCCGCATCGAGACCGACCAGGGCCCGGGCAAGATCACCGAAATCAACGTCATCCGGAACCGCGTGACAGTCTCCCTGGATGAAGGCGGCAAGGCCGAACTCCCCACCGCCGCCGTCGCCCAACACAAGCCCGGGTGTCCCCACGTCGCCGCCGGTGAGGCCGCCGCGCCGGCCGAACCAGAGGCCGACCAGGCCCCCTCTTCGCAGCAGGACTCCTAGCCCCGACAGACAAATCAGAAGCCTGCGCGTCTACGGCGGAGCGCGCGCTCCACCCGGCGCGACGGCACCACGGAGGCGACGAACCATGGCGGCGAAACTGCAGTTGGGTCTCATCGGATGCGGCGGAATCATGCACGCCCATGCCCGGCAGCTCGCGGACGTCAAGTCCGCGCAGGTCGCCGCCCTCGTCGATCCCAGCCGCGCCAGCCTCAAGCGGCTCCTCGCGCGCTTCCCCGAGCTCTCCGGCCGGCCCACCTTCGCCGACTACGAAGACATGCTGGAATCCGTTGACCTCGACGGCGTCATCATCGCCACCCCGCACACCCTACACTACCAGCAGATCATGACCTGCTTAGACCGCGGCCTGCACGTCCTCGCCGAGAAGCCCCTCGTCTGCCGCGTCGATCACGCCAAAGACGTAATCCGCAAGGCCCGCCGCAAGCAGCGCCTCCTCATGACCGCCTATCAGCGCCACTTCTTCCCCGCCTTCCGCCAGGCCCGGCAGATCCTCGCCTCCGGAAAGCTCGGTCGCGTCACCTTCGTCGCCGCGCTTCAAGCCCAAGAGTGGCTCCGCCTCACCAAGGGCACCTGGCGCCAGGACCCCGACCTCAGCGGCGGCGGACAGCTCAACGATTCCGCCAGCCACCTGCTCGACATCATGCTCTGGGTAACCGACCTCGTCCCGGAAACCGTCTTCGCCGAGATCGACAACCGCGGCTCCAAGGTGGACATCCTGTCCGGCCTCACCGTCCGCTTCAAGGGAGGCGCCATCGGCAGCCTCGCCGTCGTCGGCGACGCCCCCAGTTGGTGGGAGGAGGTCACCTTCTACGGCGAGAAGGGCGCCCTCTACCTCCGCAACGACCGCCTCCTCCTCCAGACCAGCCCGCCCAACGCCACCAGCAAGGACATCACCGGCCGTCTTCGCTACCGGGGGAACGCGGACAAGAACTTCGTGGACTCCATCCTGGGTCGCGACGAGCCGCAGACTCCGCCCATCTGGGGACTCCGCGTCGTCCAGCTCACCGAAGCCGCCTGGGAATCCGCCCGCCTCGGCCGTCCCGTCAAGGTCGAGCCCCACGGACGCTCGCGCTAGCCCGCGTGCGGCCTAATTTTCACCGCGGAGCGCCTCCCGAAGGCGGGAGAACCACCCCTTCTCGTCCTCCACCTGATCCCCACCTTCTTGCGCGAACTCGCCCAGCAGCTCCCGCTGCCGCTCCGTCAGCTTCCTCGGCGTCGCCACCCGCACCACCACATGTATCGAACCCCGCACCCCCGTCCGCATATCCGGCAGCCCCCGATCCCGCACCACGAGCCGCTCCCCAGTCTGCGTCCCCGCCGGAATCGTCAGCTCCTTCGTTCCCTCCAACGTCGGTATCATAACCTTCCCGCCGAGAGCCGCCGTCGTGAACGCGATCGGCATCTCACACAGCAGCTCCCTCCCCCGCCGCTGGAACACCTCGTGCTCCTTCGCGTGGACCACGACGTACAGATCGCCGGGCGGCGCCCCCCGTTCCCCGGCCTCGCCCTCCCCCTCGATCCGCAGCGAAACGCCGTCCTTCACTCCCGCCGGAATAGTCACCGACAACTCTTCCTCCGTCACCCGTCGCCCCTGGCCCTCGCATTTCGGGCATGGATCCGCCACCGTGACACCGCTTCCCCCGCACGCAGGACACGCGCCGACAGTCGTGAACTGACCAATGGGAGTCGCCCTCATCTGTCGCACCTGCCCCCAGCCCCCCCCCCCCCCGCCCCCCTCCCCCCCC
>CAZWRO010000250.1:0-3086 GCA_964635365.1 uncultured bacterium
TGTCTGATATACTTATACAGAAATCTGTAGAAAAGGGGAACTGTAGCGATGCCAAGGCTGGAAGAGCAACCCATCACGAAGGCCGCCTTCGGAGGACCGGACCGGAAGGGACCCCCCCCCATTCAGCAGGAGTGGCGTGATCTCTGCGAAGAGGATCAAGACGTCATCTTCTTCTGGGCCGGCGAGTGGAACCGCTCCGAGCCCGGCGGCTTCCAGAAGTACGGCTGGACCTGGATATCGTCCCGCCTCGGAGCAGACAGCGACAACGACGAACAGCGGCATCCGGCTACCGGCACCCCGGCCGCCAACGTCGAGCGCATGCTCTCCCCCCTCGCCCACGAAGCGCGCATCAACCTAATGCAGGTCCTGTACTCTGGTGCCAAGTCGCCTGGCGAGCTATCAGCAGCAACCGGTCTCAAGGGTGGAAACCTTTACTACCACCTCAAGGAGCTCATCCACGCCGCCTACGCCAAAGAGGAAGGCGGCACCTACGACCTCACTCCCCTCGGCTGTCAAATGCTGATCACAGTCGCCGCCATAGCCCAGAAGGTCGTCAAGGACAGTGACCAAGAAGGTCTCCTGGTGACTTCTAGCTGGGAGGAATAAGTGCGCTCCACCTCTGCGGTGGCTGCTGGACACCTAGTTCCAATTTTGGGCTCGGGTCCACGCGTTCGGCGCGTTCAGGCCCGCGCCGTCAGCCTTCCCTGCGCTCTATGCCACCAATGCAACCTTTCACCAACTTCCCGCGTCCTGTATAATGTGGGCGGACGGCGCACACCACGACGGAACTAGGGGGGATTCGCGGTGTTTATCAACAGGCACAGATCTCCGCTGCCGTGCATCCTGACGATCGCCATTCTTGGCGCACTTGGCGCCACCATCGCGTGGACCGCAGAAGGCGCCGCCGCGCCCGCATCTCGCGCGAACCAACCGCCGGTCGTCGAGATAGTATACGTCGACGCGGCCCCGATCATCGACGGCCAGCTCGACGACGAATGCTGGAGCCAGGCGGCGCGCCTGGAGGGCTTCTTCCTGCCGGACTTGGAGCAGCCCGTTCCCGAAGAAACCGTCGCCCTCATCTGCGCCGACGACGCTGCTCTCTACGTCGCGGTCATCTGCCATGATCGCACGCCCGAAGACATCGTCTCCAATGAGACCCGCCGCAACGGCGACATCTGGGACGATGACATCGTAGAGTTCGATATCGATCCTTGGCACGCCCATAGAGAAATGTACTCCTTCCAGGTGACCCCTTGCAGTACCCAGTGTGAGGACATCCCTGGCGGCTCCGCCACCAAGATCGAGTGGCGCGGCGACTGGACCGCCTCCGCTTGCCGCACTCCCGAGGGATGGCAGGCCGAAATGGCCATACCTTTCTCCATTCTCCGCTATCCTCCCCGCCAGGATACCTTCGGCTTTACCATCTGGCGCCACTTCGCCCAAGAGCAACTCTGGTGCGTCTACCCGGACATGGGCCAGACCTATGATCGATCCCTTGCGGCGGACCTCGTCGGGATCTCCCCTCCGGCCCTCGCACCCCGTCCCATCCTCATGCCCTATCTCACCATGGACTTCGGCGAGTATGTCGGGCGCCGCTTCGACACCGGGCTTGACATCCAGTACCGCATGCCCAGCGGCCTCACCGCCCTCGCCTCCATAAACCCCGACTTCAAGCAGATTGAGGACGTCGTCGAGCCCATCTCCTTCTCCTATACCGAGCGCTACCTGAGCGATCCCCGCCCCTTCTTCACCACCGGCCAATCGGGCTTCCTGCCGCGCGAGCACCTCCTGTACACCCGCCGCATCGAAGACTTCGACGTAGGCCTGAAGCTGTTCGGCACAGTCGGCCGGGAGAGAATTGGCCTCTTCAACACAACGACTATGGGTCACGAGAACGCCCTCGCCGGAGCCTGGCGCCACCAGTTCGACCAGCAGACCGAGGCCACGCTCCTCTTCGTCTCCCACCGCCTTGAGGGCGAGCCACACAACTTCTCCTATGGGCTCGACGCCAACCACTCCTGGCGGAGGCCCAACGGAAACGACGACCTTTGGCTTGTCCTCTACCAGTCTCAGACCCAAGGCGCCGACTCCGGCGGCTCCTACGCAATCGGCGGAGAAGGAAGTCGCACCCGCGGTCAAGGGAATTTCGACTACGACTGGCTGCTGCTCGTCGTCACAGAGGAGTTCAGCCCCTCCCTCGGCTACTACCCAAACACCAACTACATTGGCGGCGAGTTCAACTGCGGTCAGTGGCGGCGCTTCGAAGAAGGACCCCTCGAATCCCAAGGCTGGCACATCAGCAATTACTACCATCCCTACCTCGACGGCGAAGGGATCTTTCGGTCCAGGTTCGCCCCCACCCACTGGTGGGAGTGGCGCAGCGGCCGTTACCTCAGCCTTGGTTTCGACCGATCCCGGCGAGACAACCTGGACAGCTCCGACGCCAATCTATACTACATGTGGAACACAAGGGACATGTATCGCCAGGGCTCTGTCTCCGCGCTCCGCGGAAATCGCGACGGCGGAACCTACACCTACTATTCTCTTGACCAGGGGTTTCGCCCCGGAGACCGGATTTCTCTGCGCGTCGCCGCAGAGTACAGCCGCCTCACCGAGCCCGCCGAAGACGCCGGCCACGACTACCAGGCCATCCTCACCACCTCCTACGACATCACACCCGAAAAGACCCTTGCCGCGCGAGGTGTCTGGCGTGACTCCGGCTTCAGCGCCTACGCCGCCTATCGGCAGGTAGTACGACGCGGCATGGACGCCTACGTAATCGTCGGCGACCCGGATCCCAGCCGCACCGGCTTCACGAACCGCGTCGTACTCAAGCTCATCTGGGTTCTCTGATCCAGCCTCCCAAGACCTCTGTGCCCAGCCCCACCAAAAGAAAAGCCCGCCGGTCCTCCGGCGGGCCGAACCTGCTCCGGTCCACACCACCTAAACCGCCGGCTCCCCCCGCGATTTCTGCTGCTCCCGCCGCGCCAACTCCATCAGGCTCTGCCCGGCCAGCGCCAATATGATCGGAGTCCACTCATACCACACCCTGATCTCCACCAGCCGCGCCACCACCAGGAACACCA
>CAZWRO010000251.1:0-3060 GCA_964635365.1 uncultured bacterium
TATCCGTCGCGGCTCGGCGGACCGGACGCCGCCGACCCGAATTGCCCTGTGCCATAGTGACGAACTCCAACAACCCTGAAGCCGCCGACGTTGGCTCTCCCCGAAAGCGACGCCTCCTTCTTCCGTCAATCGCTTTCTTCATCGCCGCGCTCGCCGCGGCGGCCTGCTTCCGTCTCTCCCTACCAACCGTCCCCTGTCTCGATGCCTTCTATCACCTCGGCCACGCGCGACTCTACGCGCAGCAGGGCCCCCTCACCGAGGAATTCCCCTGGACCGCCTATTCCGTCATCAGCCTCTACGCCGCCGACCTCTGGTACGGCTTTCACCTCCTGCTCATCCCGTTCACCTTCCTCCCCGACGTAGCCCTGCAGATCAAGCTCTCCAGCGTCTTCGTCTTGCTGTCAACCATGGGCCTCTTTTACTGCGCCCTGCGCCGCAATCGGGTCTGCTGCCCCTACCTGTGGCCGATCCTCATGCTGCTCATCTCCCCGGCGCTGCTGGTTCGCTTGCTCATGACCCGGCCCCATGTGCTCGACCTCGGGCTGCTCGCCCTGCTGACGGCATTTCTCCTCCGGGGAAGCGCGTGGGCCGTGGGTCTCGTCGCGCTCGCCATCGCCTTCGTGCACCTCAACCTCGTGTGGGCGATCCCACTCGTCGTGCTCGCCACGCTCCTCGTCAAGTTCCTCGTCGAACGCCAATGGGAGTGGCCCAAGCTCCTCGCCGCACTCGCCGGCGGCGTTCTGGGCTGGCTCCTGCGCCCCAATCCATTCGGCGCGGCCAAGCTGCTCTACGTGCAGATCGTCGACATAGCCGTGGCGAAGGCGCGCGGCCTGCCTCTGACGTTCGGCTGCGAGCTGGGCACGGGTTCCGATCACCTGAGCCTCATGCCACCCGAGGTCCGCGCCAACATGTTGCTCTTCCTCGCCTTGTGGGCGCTGGCCTCCGCCATCTCCCTGGTCGCCCTCCTCTCCCCGCGCCTCCGGCTCGCCGCCCACCAACGAACCGTTCTCTGGACCAACTTCCTCCTCTCCCTGGTATTCCTCCTCATAACCTACGGCCTGTGCTGGCGCGGGATTGACCTGTGGGTCCCCTTCAGCCTAACCCTCCTCGCCGCCGTCCTCACCTTCGTCGTCTACGGCCGGAGCACCGACGGCGAGCCCTGGCTGCGGCGTCCCGCCCGCGGCCTGATCGTCGCCCTCGGCGCGATGCTCTTCGCCTTCACGGCCTGGCATGTCGTCGGCCAGCACAGCGGCTGCGTCGCGAGCGTCGGCGCCGAGCCCTATCGCCTCCGCGCGGCGGCCGAATGGCTCCGCGAACACGCCGAGCCCGGAGAGATAGTCTTCAACAACCACTGGGACCTGTTCCCCGAGCTCTTCTTCTGGAATCCGCGAAACTACTACATCGGAGGCATGGACCCCATCTTCCAGTACCGGTTCGATCCACAGCTCTACTGGAAGGCCCATCACCTCGACCGCGGCAGCGGCATCAGATACACCTGGGGCGCCCCGGAGCGTTCCCGTGACCTCCGCGAGGACACCTACACGGTGCTGCGCGACGACTTCCACGCCTCCTATATCGTCGTCGCCACCGACCGCACACCCAACCTATATCGCTACCTCCGCGACGACCCGCGCTTCGCCCTCGGCTACCAGGGAGAGGGCCTCGCCGTCTTCGAGCTGCTGCCTCCTCAACAGCCGTGACCGCGCCTCTTCGTGAGGGCAAAGCGCGGCCCCCGCGCACCGGCGCAGTACACTGTGCTGTGGTAATATAAGGTATCCGGATGCCGCCAACGCGACCCGACAACCCGGCCGCTCCGCCGCCGACTATGTGGGCTTTGCGCCTTCACGGCCCCGGGTTTGGCAACCTGCGCCTGGAAGAAGTCCCCACTCCCAAACCGGCCGCCGGACAGCTCCTCGCCCGAGTGGAGGCCGCGCTGGTCTGCGCCTCCGACCTCAAGATCATAGAGCAGGGCTCCGACCACACCCTCATGTATGGCTGGGACCTTTCCCGCCATCCCGTCCCCATCGGCCACGAAGGATGCCTCACCGTCGCCCGCGTCGGCGAAGGCCTCCCCGACGAATACGCTATCGGTCGGCGCTTCGCCGTTCAACCCGCGGTGCCGGCCGCCCCCCGACACCACCGCGACCGCTACCGCGACCAGGCCGAGGGCCTAGATAAAGTCCTCATCGGATACACCCTGGACGGACTCTTCGCGGAGTACGTGCTCATCACCGAGGAGGTCATCGAGACCGGCTGTCTGCTCCCGCTTCCCGACCCCCAACTGCCCTCCTACGCGGCCGCCCTCGCCGAGCCGCTCTCCTGTGTCGTCTCCGCCCAAGAGCACACCGTCCATATCCTGAAGGGCGGGCCGACCCAGCCCCGCGCCCCCCGGCTCGGCCCGAAGCCCGGCGGCCTCGTTGTCGTCGTAGGTGCCGGCCCCATGGGTCGCCTCCACGTCGAGCTCGCCCTGCTGCACGGCCCCTCCAAGATCATCGTCTCCGACCCCAACTCCGCGCGCCTTGAAAGGCTCCGCGCCACCCTCGCCGCCAAGGCCGAACGACGCGGCATCTCCCTGGTCTGCACCCGCCCGGATCGCCTACCCTCCGTCGTCTCCACCGAGAGCGGCGGCCGCGGGGCCGACGACCTGATCCTCGCCGTGGGAATACGAAACGTCCAGGAGCAATCGCTCTCGCTCTTGGCGAAGGGAGGCGTGGCGAACCTGTTCGGCGGCCTCAAGTCCGGCGACCACACCCTCTCCCTC
This sequence comes from uncultured bacterium, assembly GCA_964635365.1. GTDB lineage: Bacteria > Armatimonadota > Hebobacteria > Hebobacterales > Hebobacteraceae > CAZWRO01. Next base: position 2,762 of record CAZWRO010000251.1, read on the forward strand.
GACGCGCGCCGCCTCCACTACGACTCCATCTCCCTGGTCGGCTCCAGCGGCGGCGACCCCTCCGATGTCGCCAAGGCACTCTCGCTGCTCGCCGACGGCGCCGTCGACGCCGGCGCCTACATCGCCGCCGTCGGCGGCCTCGACGCCGCCACCGGCCTCCTCGAAGCCGTCCGGGATCAGCGCCTGGACGGCAAAGCCCTCATCTACCCCGCACTGCGGTCGCCCCTTCGCTTCGTGGAGGGATGGTCGGCCGACAAGGAACGAGCATTCCTGGGCCGGTGAAGCCGCCGCCGCAAACC
>CAZWRO010000252.1:0-3043 GCA_964635365.1 uncultured bacterium
TCGGCCTCGACGTCATCGGCCTCGACAGCTCCCCCTCCATGCTTCGCCTCCTGGAACGCAAACGCCAGACCGTCGGCGCCCAGCCGGGCCGCCTCCAGGTCGTGGCGGCCGACATGCGCCGCTTCTCCCTCCGGCGGCGCTTCCCGCTGGCGATCTGCGCCTTTCGCACCTTCCTCCACCTGCTCACCCGCGCCGATCAAAGGCGAGCCCTGCGCGCCATTCGCCGGCACCTCGCGCCTGGAGGCCGGCTCATCATGAGCTTCTTCGTTCCGCCCGAGGAGCTGCTCGCCGCCGGCGGAGCCCCCACCGCCGAGATGACCCGATTCCCCGCCCCCGACGGGACTGGAGAGGTCGTCGCCTACGACCGCACCGAGGTGGTCGCCGCGCGCCGCCGCCTGCACTCTCACATCACCTACGAATGGCGGGACCACTCCGACCGACCCGTCCGCACCCTGCAACACACCATGTCCATGCGCTACCTGTTTCCCGAGGAAGTCCCCCCGCTGCTCGAAAGCTGCGGCTACCGCGCCCTCGACTGCTACGGCGATTTCGACCGGGGTCCGCTCACGGATCGATCCCGCGAGCAGATCTGGATCGCCGAACCCATCGCCACACGGAAGAAGCGAGCATGAGAATACCCATCGACTGGCTTAACGAGTACGTCCCCAACGACGTCCCGCCGCGGCAGCTCGCCGTCATCCTCACCGACGTCGGCCTCGAGGTCGAGGCCATCCAGCAGGCCGGCGGCGCCACCGTCTTCGATATCACGGTCACCCCCAATCGCGGCGACTGCCTCTCCGTCCTCGGCCTTGCGCGCGAGCTGGCGATGGCCCTCAGGGCCGAGCTCAAAACCCGCGAGGTGCACATCGAAGAGTCGGGCCCTCCCGCCGACGATTCCGTCACCATAGAGCTCCAAGACCCCGACCTCTGCCCGCGCTACTCCGCCCGCATCGTGCGCGGCGTCGAGATCGCCCCCTCCCCCGAATGGGCCCAGCGCCGGCTGGAGCTGTGCGGCCTCCGCCCCATCAACAACGTCGTCGATGCCACCAACCTCGTCATGCTCGAGCTGGGCCAACCCCTCCACGCCTTCGACTACCGGTTGCTCCGCGCGCCTTCCGGCGAAGCCCAGCCGCGCATCATCGTGCGCCGCGCCCGCGCCGGAGAGCAGCTCGTCACCATCGACGGCGAAGAGCACGACCTCTCCCCTGAAATGCTGCTCATCACCGACCCCAGCGGCCCCATCGCCCTCGCCGGCATCATGGGCGGCGCCACCACCGAGATCCACAACGGCACCACCGAAGTGCTTCTCGAATCCGCCCACTTCGACCCCGGCGTCATCCGCCGCGGCGCCCGCGCCCTCGGCGCCGGCACCGAGGCCTCCTTTCGCTTCGAGCGCATCGTCGATCCCGGCGGCACCGTGCGCGCCCTCGACCGCGCCTGCGAGCTCATCGCCGAGTTCTGCGCCTCCCCCGTCGAGATCGCCCGGGGCGTCGCCGACGCCTATCCGAACCCGGTCCAGGAGAAAGACATCGCCCTGCGCCCCTCCCGCGTCAACGCCCTCCTCGGCACTCGGCTCTCCGCCGCCGAGATCGCCGACCTCCTCACCCGCCTCCAGCTCACCGTCACCGACGGCGATCCACTGCGCCTCCGCGTCCCCACCTTCCGCCAGGACCTCCAGCACGAGATCGACCTCGTCGAGGAGGTGGCCCGCGCCCACGGCTACGCCAACCTCCAGGAGTCCCTCCCCACCGCCAACACCGGCGACGGAGGCCTCCCTCCCGATCTCGCCTTCGAGCGAGACGTGCGCAACCTCCTGCGCGGCCTCGGGCTCAGCGAATCCGTCACCTCCAGCCTCGAATCGCCCGAGGCGCTGGCCCGCCTCGCGCTCCCCGAAGCTCACCCGCTCACCCAAGCGGTCGTGCTCAGCAACGCCAAGACCATTGACCGCTCTCAGCTTCGCACTACGCTTCTCACCTCGCTGCTGGCCGTCGTCGCGCACAACCGCCGACACGGAATGAGCGATGTCAGCATCTTCGACCTCGGACGGGTCTACTGGACGCGCGGCGGCGACGACCTTCCCGACCAGCCGCAGCACCTCGGCCTCGCCGTCACCGGAGTCATGGAACGCGGTCGCTGGACCACCTCTCGCGAGGCCGAGCGGTGGGACTTCTACGCCCTCAAGGGAGTCCTGGAAAGCCTGCTGGAATCGACGGCCGGCGCGCTTCCCGCCTTCGCCCCCGCGAGTCACCCCGCCCTGCGGCCGGGCCGCGCCGCCCAAATCACCCTCGGCGAGGACGCCGTCGGCCACTTCGGCGAGCTGAAGGCCGAGGTCGCCGAGGCCCACGACCTGTCCGATCCCGTGTACGTCGCCGAGCTCGACCTCGACTTGCTCCGCGCGCACGCCGCCGGCGACGTCCACTACCAGTCGTTCAGCCGGTTCCCGGCCGTCACTCGCGACGTCGCCTTCCTGCTGCCCCGCGACGTCCCCGCCCAGCAGGCCGAGACCATCATTCGCGAAAGCGCCGGTGACCATCTCGAAGCGCTCGCGCTCTTCGACGCCTTCGAGGGCGCGCCCCTCCCCAAGGACCAGCGCAACCTGGCCTTCTCCCTCACCTTCCGGCGGCCCGACCGCACCCTCACCGACGAAGAGGCGGAGGCTTCCATGGAGAAGATCAGAGCCAGCCTGCGGGATCAGCTCGGCGCGCGTATCAGAGAATAGCCTCTTCGGAGAGGATCGCGCGGCGCCGCGCGACTCGCTCCGAGCGCCCACCAGAGAGCAGCGGCTCAGACAAAAACAACGGGCCGGTCCCTTGGACCCGCCCGTTTCCCATCTGTAAGTATCGGGCGGCGAACTCGTCGCCGCCTTTATCACTCAAGCGCCGGCCGCAGAGACCGCGCCGTGGCTGCCGCTACTCCTCGTCCTCGTCTTCGTCTTCATCCTTGTGCATTAGCTCGCGGCTCCGCTCCGCGGCCGATTCCTTGAACTTCCGGGCGCCATCCTTCACGCGCTCCCGCGTCTCCTCCCCCGCCTCAGGGGCGAATA
>CAZWRO010000253.1:0-3027 GCA_964635365.1 uncultured bacterium
AGGCGAAGGAGGGAGTGGGGGGACGGCGGCGAGGTGAACGACTTCGCCGCTCTCGTAGTCGACCACCCAGCAGGAGCCGTCGGTTGGATTCACGGAGAGGTAGGAGGGCTGGCGGAAGGTGCTCCAGAGGCAGAGCTCGGCTCCGTCGACGGCGAGGCAGGTGACCCGGCCGTTCTTCCAGTCGGCCACCCAGCAGGAGCCGTCGGTGCGGTTGACGGAAACGCAGTAGACGGTGCCGAACCCGCCGGCGCTCCAGAGCTCGCTGCCGTTTTCGGCGAGGTGGAACACCTGGCCGCTGGCGGTATCGGCGACCCAGCAAGAGCCGTCGGTGGGGTCGACGGAGACGGAGTAGGGGTTGTGGAAGCCAGCCCCTCGCCAGAGCTGGGTGCCATCCTCGGCGAGGTGGACGACTTGGTTGCGCCCGCTGTCGGCGACCCAACAGGAGTCGTCGGTTGGGTTCACGGAGACGGAGAGGGGAGTATCGAAGTCGGCGCCCCGCCACAGCTCGCGGCCGTCTTCGGCGAGATGGACTATCGTGTTGTCCTGCCAGTCGGCCACCCAGCACGATCCGTCGCTCGCATTCACGGAAACGCACCAGGGCCTGACGAACTCGGCGCCACTCCACAGCTCGCGGCCGTCCGGGGCGAGGTGGACTACTTTGCCGTCGATCCCCTCAGTGAGCCAGCAAGAGCCATCGGTCGGGTTAACAGAGACGGAGAGGGGGCTCTCGAACTGATCGCTCAGGTAGAGCTCGGCGCCGTCCTCGGCGAGGTGCACTACCTCGCCGTCCAGAGTATCGGCCACCCAGCAGGAGCCGTCGGTCGGATTCGCCGAGATGGAGAGGGGCCGGATGAATCCAGCGCCGCGCCAAAGTTCGGTCTCCGCCTCGGAGAGACGGATCACTTCGCCGCGGCTCGCGTCGGCGACCCAGCAGGAGCCGTCGCTCGGGTTGAGGGCGACGGCGACGAGTCGGCCGAACCCACTGCGGCTCCAGAGGAGGTTGCCGTAGTCGGAGATGTGGAGGGCGCGGCCGTTCTCTGCTTCGGCCACCCAACAGGAGCCATCGGCCGGGTTGACGGCGACGGAGGCGGGGGCCGCGAGGCCGCCGCCTCGCCAGGTTTCGGCACCATCCTCCGCGAGGTGGAGGACCTGGCTGTTGCCGGTGTCGGCCACCCAACAGGAGCCATCGGTCGGGTTGACGGAGACGGAGGAGGGGGTCAGGAACCCATCGGCGCGCAAGAGCTCGGCGCCATTCTCGTCGAGATGGACGACCTGGTTGTTGCCGGTGTCGGCCACCCAGCAAGAGCCGTCGGCAGAGTTGACGGAGACGGAGGCCGGCGCTTGGAAGTGACCTCCCCCCCACAACACATCGCCGTCAGCGCTCAGGTGGGTCACTTTGCTCTGGTCGGCCACCCAGCAGGAGCCGTCGGTGGGGTTGACGGAGACAGAGAGGGGTTCGCGGAAGCGTCCGCCGCGCGAGAGCTGGGCGCCGTCCGCGTCGAGGCGAACGACTTGGTTATTGCCGGTGTCGGCCACCCAGCAAGAGCCGTCGGCGGGATTTACGGAGACGGCGGAAGGCCGGTTGAAGTCGCCGCCGCGCGAGAGCTCGGCGCCGTCCGCGTCGAGGTGAACGATCTGGTTGTTGTTGGTGTCGGCCACCCAGCAAGAGCCGTCGGTGGGGTTGACGGCGAGCGCGGTGTGCCCACCGAAGCGGGCGTCCGCGGCTGCAGGGCGAGTCCCTGTGGTGGGCCTCTGTCCGGATGAGCATCCGCAGAGCAGCAAGAAGGAGAAACCCAGAAACAATCGGCTCAGATTCATTTTGCACTCTTCCCTAAGAGCAAGAATTATAACATACGGTGTCAAGGGCGAAGGGGAGGGAAGGGTGCAACGGCACAGGCAAAGGCGGGGCAGAATACTGCCCCGCAGAATGCCATCGGGGGGCGTGCGGTCGCCCCCCGAACCCCCTCCCCGCTGCGGAGTCCGCAGGGCCAAGATCCTGACGAAGGCGGGGGGTTGGGCGCGTGGGCCGGGGAGGGAGAGGATGCCGGTACGGCGGTGACTTAGGTAGAAGACAAGCTCCTGCCCTACGAACGGCCAACGGGCGGCGGGGTTCGGTGACCCCGCCCCACAGCAAGGACCGTCCCGGGGGCAGGATTCTGACGAGGTTGGAGGGTGGTGCCGGAGGTGGGGGTCGAACCCACACAGAGCGTTAGCTCCACAGGATTTTAAGTCCCGCGCGTCTGCCAGTTCCGCCACTCCGGCGCGGGGGGATTATACCATGTGATCGATGGCCCCGGCGATGTGGTGGTCGCCGGGGCCTGTGCTTGTGCGGGAATGGTCTTCAGAGGAGGAGGGGCTCGATGTCGAGGGCCTCGCAGGCGGCGATGAGTTCGGCGACGTGGTCGCCGAGGGCGGCGTGGAGATGGTTGGCCCGGAAGCTGTCGGCAAAGACTTGGTGGGAGCAGTTGAACCGGGCGAAGGCGTGTGGCCACTCGTAGGTGGTCTGCTTGGCGAGGCGCTCCATCTGTTGCTTGGGGAGCTTGACGAAAGAGCCGGTGAAGATGTGCATGTGGAACTGGCCGCGTTTGCGGGTGAGGCGGGCGAAGGTGACGGGGTCGGCGGGGTCGGCGTAGAACTGCACGGAGGCGCCGCCGGCTTTGAAGAAGAAGGAGGAGGCGGGGTAGAGCTGGACCTGGCGCCAGTTTACTCGGAAGTCGGGGCTGCGCTTGGAGAGCCAGGGGGCGTGCTGGCCGGAGTTGACGAGGTCGTAGAGGTCGAGGTCGGCCCAGTAGTGGCGGAGGTCGGCGAAGAGGACGGGGGTGCCGGTGAGGAGGTGGAGGAGCTGCATGGTGAGGGCGCCGTTGCTGTCGCACTCGGTGGCGCAGATGAGGGGCTTCTTGTTTTCATCTTCCCAGTCGGCGTTGTCGTTGAGCAGGGCCTCGGGGACGTCGGCGATGCAGCAGTCGGGGGACTCGGACATGTCGAGCTGGCCGGTGAGGCCGCAGAAGTCGAGGCCCTCTTCTTTGA
>CAZWRO010000254.1:0-3007 GCA_964635365.1 uncultured bacterium
TCGTGGAGTCGGAGAGCTGGCCGGCGCAGCCGGCCTGGCTGAGCAGCGGGTTCTACGGAGAGGCCTCGGAGTTCATCGCCGCCCTGACCGAAGGCCGCCGGCCGTCACCCTCCGCCGAAGAATCCGTCGACTCAGTGGCCCTGGCCGAGGCCGTGCAAGCGGGGAAGAGTATCTCCTTCGGGTAGAGAGCACGGCCTGCGGCTGGCAGTGTGAAGGCGAGTCGCTATGCGATGGGCCAGGAGGGGATGGCGGCGTCGATCTCGTTCATGAGGCGGAGGGTCTCGCGGAGGGCGACGGTGACCTTGGTGTAGTGCTCCTGGTCGTCGTAGGAGAGCGGGCCCTAGATTCGCGCACGCTTGATCTTCGTCCACCGCGAAGATGCAATCTCCCTCTGATCCCGAACGAAGGTGGTCTTGCGTTCAATGGTCGCGTCAGCGATTCGAACCTCAATGCGCACTTCTACAATGTCCGAAGGCCCACCGCCGAAGCTCTCCAATAATGCCTGCGCAAGCCGTACGTCTTCGGGCCGAGCACATCGAGGGTGGGGATTATTCCTCGGGTCGGGAACGCTCGCAGGCATCATATACACACAGGGTGGCGGCATCCGGTACCGGCCCGCGATCTCGACTGCGCTCTGAGGTCTGGCCTCAAGTTTGGGACATGGCCGTGCGGCAGTGCCGCAGAGCATGTCCCAGATGATAACCGCGTCCACTGGCTCCCTGCGGTGAACGATCTCGGCACCCAGGCGCGTATGGAGCCCGGACCACGCGTTATGCTGCGGATCGCCGCCCGGATTCTGGCAGAGCGACCATATGACGAACTCGTCGGCTTGCGCAGGACGCTGGAAGATGTTAGTGTTGTTACCATCGAGACAGCCCTTGGTTTCAACAATGCTGACCCTGCCAGTTGGCATCCGAATCTCGTAGTCGTATCGCTCGCCCCCACCAACGAACTGCCATGAGCATATCCTGCTCTCGGTCTGAAGATGATCAAGCACCTCCTGCATGAAACGACGCTTCTCGGCCATTGCGGCCACTCGTTTGCCTCGGAGTCTCTCAATCGCGGCCTCAAGAATGCGCGATTCCCTGAAGTCGTCGACGGACATTCCATGAGCGCCGAGGGATGGAGCAGCAGACTGGATCGCGTCAGCCAGGTTCGATATATCCTGCTGTCTGCCAGCCGGGAGTCGGCAAGGTATAATGCGGTGCCTGTCGACCATCATGCCGCTCGCTGGATATCGGCGTTGGCTTGTCCGAGTGGATGAAGCAGATGTCTCTCCAGCCATGACACCACCGGTACCACAAGACCATCTCCCATTAAGTGGTACGCCTCGTTGTACCTCTCCGGGAGTCTGTACGACTCGGGAACTCCCATCAGACGCGCCGCCTCGCGCGGCGATAGAAGGCGGGAGCGAAGCTTCGCACCCTCCGCAAAGAGGAGCGTTTGACGACTGGAGCCACCGAGGGGCGTCCGCAGACACCCGCTAACCTGATCGAAACGCACCTCAGCACGTTGGGTTCTCCTACCGTCCTGTGTCGGCCGCGTGCGCTTGTAGACGGTCCCGACGACCGGTCTGCCTAACTGCTGGGCCGCACGCACCTTCGCGCGGTTGACCGGACTCATCATCGAGAGCAAGGCCTTTGTCGTGGCTGCGGTATGCCACTCGACACCGTGCGGCTCATCCTCAACGATGTCGCTAAGCGGTGTAGTTCGCTGCGGCGGGGGCGGGACGTTCCACCATAGCCAGGCCTGCCGATCGGCATACTCGAAGCCGTCAAATGCTCGCCTCAAGGGCCTCGAGTGCCACAACGGGTCGGGTTCGGCACGGAGAAGCGCGAGAGGGATGTAGCAGTCGTTGCGTGCTGCGACCACGAAGAGCCGAGGCCTCGATTGCGGCACGAAGTGGACAGCGTCCATGATGAGGGCGCCGCACCTGTATCCCTCCTTGCCAAGGGTGGATACAATAGTGTGGAAGTCGGCACCACCATGAGACGTAAGTGCTCCAACGACGTTCTCGAGGACCAGCAACCGCGGAGGGCGGCCCTGCCGAGCCATGGCCAGCATTAGCTTCCAGAAGGGCCAAAACGTGGTGCTGCGGCTGCCTCGCAGTCCACGGCGGGTGCCCGCCAGCGACAGGTCCTGGCAGGGAAACGACGCCCATGCCAGCAGAGGATGCCCCGGGATGTCCTCCGCAGTCAGGTCCTCAACGCTGGCGCTGTTGAACTCGTTCGCCGGTTCGAAGTTCGTGCGGTAAGCCCTCTCCTTGCGACGTGCGTTATCGTTTGCGAGGATGCAGCGCCAGCGCTCGCCAAGCCCAAGGCGCGCCATCCCGCCGCCAGCGAAGAAATCGCAGAAATCGAAAGGCAGGTGGCTCACGTCACAGTATCCTCGAGGAAGTTCACGATTCTGTCGCTCACCCGGGTAGGCGCCCTCAGTTCACACTCCCAGACGACCAGGGCATCCCAGCCCATCTTGACCAGCTCCTGTCGAGCACGCCTATCACGCGTTCTATTACTGGCAAGCTTGGCTTGCCAGTAATCGTGGTTTGTGAGCGGGCGCTTTCGTCCGGCCTTGCATCTATGTCCGTGCCAGAAGCAACCATGCACGAACACGACCTTCTTCAGCGAGATGAAAGCGAGATCCGGAGTGCCGGGAAGATCGCGACGATGCAGTCTGTACCGGTAGCCCAGAGCATGCATCAGCCTACGGACCGCCATCTCCGGGCGTGTGTCCTCACTCTTCACCTGCGCCATGGTATAGCTGCGTTGAGTGGGTGTGAGCGGATCACGCCTTCTCTGTCGGCTAGGCTCCGGTTTGCACTTGCTCTTCGTGTGCGAAGATCGGCAGTTGTCACCAATGAGTTTCGTGCGCACGGATTACTCCACTTATGTGCAAAGTCTATCATAGACTGAACCGCGAGACAAGGCGAGGAATTGGAGCTTGAGCTTGTGATGGTCGGCGACTTCGCCGAGGCGGATCGTCTTCCGATGGTCCCCGTTCACGTACC
>CAZWRO010000255.1:0-1579 GCA_964635365.1 uncultured bacterium
CATCTGAAGTCCGCCCCCCGCGCTCGACGTCGACAGATACAGGTCGGCCCCCACCTCACCCTCCCGCGGCGTCCCCACCCGACCGTCGGCCACGAACTGACCCCCCGTCAGTTCCTCCAGCTCGCCCACCGCGTTCAGCACCCCCACCGTCACATCGTCGAACGGCGCCTCCACCGTCGTCGGCGCCTCCCCCCGGCCCCGCAGACGATAGCTCCCGTCGATCCGCTCGATCAGGATCGCCTTCGTCGTCGTCGATCCACAGTCAGTTGCTACGATTCGCCTCATCTCAGACATGTCGGCGACCGCTCCGCAAATCAGTTCGCAGGCCACAGCAGCATGGACTCCCCTGCAAGACACGCGATGATAGCACACGCTCTTTACCAGGGTCAACGAAACCAGCCCTGGACGAGCCCGCGCCCCGCCCCAGGATAGGCCGTCAGGACGCGACCCTTCGGAGCGGTCACCTCAGCGAGTGGGGGCTCTCTATCCAAGGGATCGCGCCATTATCATTGACTCACAACATTTTAGTCTTGACATAGTTTGCCTGGTGAGCTACCATCTAGCAGGAGCAACCAATCAACCTACACTCAATCTGGGGAATGCTCCACCGATAGGTGCCATTGCGGGCAAGTACTGCGCCTCCCCAGTGCGAACTGCCTATTGACACGCGGCCGGTTTTGGTAGCCGGAGTTACCTGAGCGCTTCTCTATCCTGCTGATTCCGGGTGGTTGGCCGGACCGGACGATGTACGGAGACATGGAGGTGCGATACTCCCATGATTAAACCTGCTCGGGTAATCTCAACCAGTTTCGTCTTCGGCCTCTTTCTTCTCGTCGCTGCTGCTCTCCCCAACTCGGCCCGCGCCGAAGGCGGCACCTGGCCGCCCCTGGGGCAATTGGCCGGCGGTCATCCCGAGGCCGTAGCGATTCAGGGCGACTACGCCTACCTGGCCGCCGGCGGCGCCGTGACCGTGGTCGACATCTCCACGATCGGCGGCCCCGCCCCGGTGCAGTTGCAGCAAGTGGGCTACTACGACACCCCTGGGGATGCCCGGGACCTGGCCGTCGTCGGCGCCTATCTCTACGTGGCAGATTATGACGCCGGCCTGCGCGTGCTCTCCATCTCGGACCCCACCAATCCGCAGGAGGTGGGCTTCTACGACACGGCCGGCCTGGCCTTCGCCGTGACCGTGTCCGGGGACTATGCCTACGTGGCCGATTATGAGGCTGGCTTGCGCGTGATCTCCACCTCGCGTCCCATCTTCGAGGTGGGCTTCTGCGACACCCCCGGCGTCGCCCAGGACGTGGCCGTTTCGGGGAACTACGCCTACGTGGCCGATTCTGACGCTGGCTTGCGGGTGATCTCCATCGCGAACCCAGCCAACCCCGAGGAGGTGAAATTCTACGACACTCCCGGTCACGCTCGAGGCGTGGCCGTGGGCGAAGGCCTCGTGCCTCTCGCCGACTCTTTCTGGGGAGTGCTCGTCTTTGCCGAATACGGAGCCGACTTCCTCGCCACCCCCACCTGCGGCCCGCCGCCTCTGGCGGTGGACTTCACTGACCTCTCTCCCAGCTCCTAC
>CAZWRO010000255.1:1589-3004 GCA_964635365.1 uncultured bacterium
GCTCTGGGACTTCGGCGATACCGCCTCCGCAACCGACCAGAACCTAAGCCATCTCTATGAAGACTTCGGCCGCTACACCGTATCCCTCACCGCCTCCATCCCCGGTGGCTCAGCCACCGAAACGAAAGACCGCTACATCACCGTCACCTTCCCCGACGTCCCCCCTGAGTGCTGGGCCTGTGATCAAGTCCTCGCCTGCGTCACTGCCGGCGTCGTCACCGGCTACGAAGACGGCCTCTACCGGCCCACCACCGAAGTCACCCGCGCTCAGATGGCCGTCTTCATCTCCCGCGCCGTCGCCGGCGGCGACACCAACGTCCCCGACGGCCCCGGAACCCCGACCTTCCCCGACGTCACCTCCGCCAACGACTGGTCTTGGTGCTACGACCACGTCGAGTACATCGCCGCCGAAGGCATCACCCAGGGCTACTTCGACGGCTACTACCACCCCGAGTACATCTGCTCCCGCGACCAAATGGCCGTCTACATCCAGCGCGCCTTCGACCTGCCCATCTGAATCTAGGACGACGCCGAAACCTATCCTGACCGCGGCCGAAGCGCGCACCGCCGACTCACTCCGGCGGCTTGCGTCCGATTAAGCGGGCCTCGAACGGGCTGTTGACGCCCGGCGTAACGACCTGCGCGGAATCCACCCCGAAACCGACCGCGGTTAGAAGCGATACCTGTTCCGCCACGCCGCGATGGGCCGCCGGCGTACGCGCCCGCTCGACCTCCACCGTTCGCCCCTCCACCTCGAAAATCTCCCTGATTGGCGACCCATCGTCCGGCTCCGCAATCCGCTTCCGCCACCACTCCACCAGCTCCCGCTCCTGCGGACACGACGCCTCGGCATCCTCCGCCGGCACCAGATTCTGCCCATACCATACACCGCCGGCCTTCAACAGCCGGAAGGACTCTCCCAGATACCGTCGCGCATCCTCATCCTCTACGAGGACATGGAAGCAACCCAGATCGACGGCCACCTCGAACGACTCCGACGGCATCGAGCCCAGCTCGCATACATCTGCGTGTATGACCTCGAAGTGTGGGTGATTGTGGGTCTCGCGGCACTTCTCGATTGCCGACGGTGCCGAGTCGATTCCCACCACCTTGTAACCCATCTCCGCCGCCATCATCGCCGGAAACCCCTCCCCACAACCGAAGTCGATTAGCCGTCCGCGCCCCTTCCGTCCCTCCAGAAACTCCCGGAAGTGCGCCAGTCGCTCCTTCTCCCGGTCCGCCGTCATGAACGGAACCCCCGCCGCGTAGATCGCGCGATACCTCTCCTCGTATCTCCTGTGCTCTGGCCGAATAGTGTCTGCCATTTCCCCTCTCCTCGCCGCGTCCTCAGTATCCGTTAGACGCACTACCCCAGCCTCCTGTCCCTACTCAAGATCCGCCGTTCCCGGTGTGAC
>CAZWRO010000256.1:0-2998 GCA_964635365.1 uncultured bacterium
GGTCCCTTTTTGAGCGATCTCGGCATAGCACTCCCCTGCCTTACTTCACACCTCTACGGCGCACAATAAACCGGTTTGAGGTCTTGTTCTTGTCCCGAGTCTTTCGTCCCAGCGTAGGTTTTCCCGTGGGGCTGACGGGGCTTTTCCGGCCTATCCCGCTGCGCCCTTCGCCGCCACCATGCGGGTGATCCCGGGGGCTCATCGCAAGCCCCCTAACATGGGAACGTCGGCCCATCCATCGCTTGCGGCCGGCCTTTCCAAGCGTGATGTTGCCGTGATCTGGATTGCCTACCTGCCCGACGGTGGCCCTGCATCCGATGTACACCATTCGCATCTCGCCCGAGGGCATGCGGAGCGTCGCAAACTTCCCCTCTTTGGCCAACAGCTGCGCGCCTGCTCCGGCACTACGACATAGCTGTCCGCCGCTACCAGGCTTCAGCTCGATGTTGTGTACGATCGTGCCGACCGGGATAGCCTGCAGAGAGAAGGCGCAGCCAGGTCGCACCTCGAGCGTCCCTCCGCCGCGCGCCCGTGCTCCGACCGTCGTTCCCGACATCACAACATCGTCAACACCCAGGCCTGCCGCGGCGAGGATGTACCGCTTCTCCCCGTCGGCGTAGTGCAAGAGTGCGATATGAGCCGAGCGATTTGGATCATACTCTAACGCGACCACGCGAGCCGGCACCATGTCCTTGTCGCGCTTGAAATCGATCACCCTGTAACGTCGCTTGTGGCCCCCGCCCCGGAAGCGTAGACTGACTCGACCTCGGTTGTCGCGGCCGCCCGTTCGAGTCAAGGGGCGTATCAAGGCCTTCTCCGGAGGCTTGGCAGAGAGATCCTGCCGTTGCACCACGGTCATGGTCCGGCGTCCGGGCGAAGTTGGCTTATATCCTTTAGTTGCCACGCTCTACTCCTTGCGGCTCCACGAACCCTAGAGTCCCTCGAAGGCCGGAATACTTCCCTCTCGCAGCGTCACGATTGCCTTCTTCCAGGTCGTTGTTCGCCCCTCGACGCGGCCTGCTCGTCGGCGCCCATAGCCGCCCATGCGCCTACGCTTGCCAAGAACCGTCATGGTGTTAACTCGAGCGACACGTGCTCCAGGGAAGAGCTGCTCAATCGCCTGCCTAATCTCGATCTTGTTCGCGTGAACGGCCACCTCAAACGCGTACTTGCTCTGCGCCGTGAGCGCCACGCTCTTCTCTGTCAAGATAGGCCTGATAACAATGTCTCTCGCATCCCTCATGAAAGACGATCCTCCAGCCGCGGGATCGCGTCACTGGTAATAATGACCGTTCGTGCAGCCAGAACATCGTACGCGTTGACGCAACTCGCGTCGCTAATCTGAAGACCACTGATGTTACGGCCGCAGCGCAGGATAATCTCACTGGGTTCTCCCGTCATCAGGAGCACCCGTCCCTTAGCCCCAAGAGCCACTAAGATGTCGTTAACGGCCTTCGTCTTCTGTTCCACGAGCTCGAACGGCTCAATTAGCATTATGTCACCTGCGCCAGCGCGTGCGCTGAGAGCCGAGCGCAGGGCCGCTCTCTTGAAGCGTACCGAAAGGCGTTGTCGATGCGAACGCATCCTGGGCGCCATTGCGGCGCCTCCGCCCACTCGGTTCGGCGGACGACTATCTCCGACTCTGGCCCTACCGGTGCCTTTCTGCCGCCACAGCTTCCGCCCACTGCCGCTCACTTCAGCACGCGTCTTCGTATGCGCTGTGCCCTGGCGCTGCGCGGCAAGCCCTCCAAGGACCGCCTGATGGAGCAGCGGCTCTCCTGGAGCGGCACCGAAGACAGTATTCGGGACTTCCGATTCACCAACCTGGGTGCCCGCAACATCGTAGATCGGCAGTGTCGGCATGGCTACTTGTCCTCCTCCGCGGGCTCCGGCGCGATGTTCCGTTCGACCGGACAAGTTACCATGACGAGCCTGCCGGTGGGGCCGGGCACAGCACCGTTGACAAGCAGCAGGCCTTTCTCAGCGTCCACCATGTGTACGCCCAGCCGCTTTACAGTGACACGAGCGTTGCCCATGTGTCCCGGCTTCCGCTTTCCCTTGAAGACTCGGGCCGCGTCGGTGGCTCCGCCCGAGGCCGGACGCCTGTGTGACATCGAGCCATGGGAGGCCGGCCCACTGTGGAAGCCGTGCCGCTTCAGGACTCCTGCAAACCCCCTGCCCTTTGATGTTCCCGTAACGTCCACCCGGTCACCGACCTGGAAAATGTCGACCGTAATCCGGTCCCCGACCTCGTGCGCGTCACAGTCGGCCAGCCGAAACTCGACGAGGTGACGACAGGGCGGGATTTCCTTCCGGGCCTTCTCCCCGCTGCGGCGGAAATGGCCCGCCCGCGGCTTGTTAAGGCGCCTTAAACGTATCACCTCTTCATAGCCCAGTTGGAGCGCTTCATAGCCGTCTTTCGCTTCAGACTTGCGCTGCACCACCACGCAAGGACCCGCCGAGATGACAGTCACAGCGAGTGCTGTGCCGTCCTCGGCAAAGATCTGGGTCATGCCTAGTTTTCGGCCCACGATGGCCTTCTGCAATGAGTTCAACGAAGTTTCCTCAGAGTTTGATCTCGATGTCGACGCCGCCCGGGAGATCGATTCGCATCAACGCGTTTATGGTCTCAGGCGCTGGGTCCAGGATATCAATCATGCGCTTGTGCGTCCGCATCTCAAAATGCTCCATCGACTCTTTGTCGATGAAAGGAGAGCGAATGACGCAGAACCGGTTGATTTCTGTCGGCAACGGAATTGGACCGGCGATGCGCGCGCCCGTGCGGCGTGCAGTATCGACAATCCGCATCGCAGACTGATCCAGCACCCGGTGATCAAAGGCCTTCAGCCGGATACGGATCCGTTCGCCAGGTCCTCTCCGCTCATCTCTGCGCATGTACCATCCTCCGCATTGAACAATCCGCCATCTTTCTACGTGACCCTACTACTCAATAACCTTAGCGACGACGCCGGCGCCGACGGTACGGCCGCCTTCGCGG
>CAZWRO010000257.1:0-2978 GCA_964635365.1 uncultured bacterium
GGACAGAGGCTTCTACGTGATAGAAGGCCCAGTGGGGATCGGTGCCGCCGGGGCCGTAGCCGTAGGGGGGCACATCGGGGAAGTGGCCGAGGCGGGGGGCGAGGCAGATGCCGAAGGTGCCCAGGGAATCCGTTTCACCGCAGACGAGGTTGTTCACGGTATCCACGAAGACGGTGATGTCCTCCCAGTAGTCGCCCTCTTCGTTGTACTTGAGAAGCTGGACGTCCTCGTCCAGGATGGGGCCGGACGCAATCCGAGCGCCTGCAGAAAGGAGAAGGGACGCTTCGGCTGGACTGGTGGGGATGTCCTCGTCCCGGTAGCCCATACAGATGGAGATGGTGCCGGAGGCCTCGGCGGTGGTGCTTGCCTCGTAGACACCGCCGACGAACTCGTAGTCCATGGGGGCCTCGGGGGGATCGTCCTCCCAGACGATGGTGGTGGTGCCGCCCTCGGTTACTTCTCCGAAGTCAACGGTGGTGTCGCCGACGGTGACCGATGGGTCGTCGGGGGAGGTGTTGGGGCCGCGCCAGCTGAGCACCGACTCTTTGTCTACGTTATCGGTGATTCTGGTGAGAGCCCCGCTGGCGAGTTCGTAGAGCCAGATCTCGCTCTGGTAGTAGTAATCGCAGTGGGGGTGGAAAGGGATGCCACCCGTGAGAGCGATGCGGTCGCCGCTGGGAGACCACGCGGTAGGATGGGGGGCGACCCAGTTGTAGAGCCTGTCTCTCTGGTACGGATCCTCCGGATCGACACCGATTGCCTGGAGGTGTTGAGTGACGTCGGAGTCCTTGACGAAGTACTCGAAGAGGATCTGAGGGTCGCTGCCGTCGGGATCGCTGAGTCGGAGTTGGCACCAGACGCCGGGTTCCCCGTCCACTTCGCCGGGCTCCGTCGACCGGGAGGCAAGCTTGGAGCCGTCCGGCGACCAAATGCCGAAAGAGAATGCCGGCTCCATATCGCCGGTGTCCACATCGATGATAACGGGTTCTAGTATTTCAGTAGTTGAATATGGTGGGTCGCCGGACCAACTTGCACACAGGATCTGGCCGCCGTTGGGCGCCCAGCTTTCCGTCAGCCAGGTGGGGTTGGCGCCCTCGGGCGTGACGCGATGGGCCTCGGTACCGTCGGAGTTCATGACCCACACGTGGAAGCCCCTTTGACAGGGCAGCAAGCCTTCCTCACCAGGACCCGGCGGGTCGCAGTGGTCGAAAGCGATCTGGCTGGCATCCGGAGACCATTTGACACTGCACCCGTTGATGCCGTCGAGGCCGGCGAGCGCGGTGAGGTTCACTGGGTTGGAACCGTCGATGTCAGCCTTGCAGACGTGTTGGATGTGATTTGGCCACAAGCCCGAATCCACGATGTAAGCTGCCTGATCGCCGAGAGGAGAGATATCTCCATGGCCTGGGGCGGGACTGAGGTTGTCCGAGCTGCCCTCCATGAAGTAGGCGCGGTTCGTGTAGCCGTAGGGTTCCCCGCCCATGCTGCGGACGTTGAGGAGCATCAAGCCCTCGATGGGGACGGGCAGCAGCCCGGGTCTGTGCACGCTTTCCACCTGGCCGCAGACGATGTTGGCGGCGGTGTCCTTGGAGGTAGTGACATCTTCCCAGTCGTCGGTTTCGAGGTTGTAGTGCAGCAGGGCCAGGGCGCCTTCGTCGCCGCCGGGGACGTCCTCGTCTTCATAGGTCATGCAGATAGTGATGGGCGACGTGTAGTCCGCCGTCGTGTCGATGTTGTAGTACTCCCCGCAGAACTGATAGTCGGCCGGAAGGGCCGGTGGATCGTCGTCGCGGATGATGGTGGTGAGACCTTCTTCAGTGACGGCGGAGAAGGTGACGGTGGCGTTGTTTATGGTGACCTCGGGGTCGGAGGGGGAGGTGTTGGGGCCGACCCAGCTCAGCGACCACTCCATGTCAAGATTAGTGGTGATCTTGGTGAGGTCGGTGCTAGCAAGGTCGTAGACCCAGACCTCAACTTGAGATGTAAATTCGGGGCCCAGCGGATCGAAGGGACGCGCGGCGGTGAAGGCAATGCGGTCACCGTTGGGGGACCACTGGGGACTCCGCGGGCCGACCCGGTCGCGCACCGTCCCGATGGACCAACCCCCTCCGATCAGCGCCAAGTGCTGGTTGACGTCGGAGTCGCTGATGAACTGCTGCACGAGGGTTTGGGGATTGCTGCCGTCGGCGTCGGTGAGGCGGAGCTGACGCCAGACGCCGGGTTCACCACCCACTATATCAGGCTCCGTCCAGGAGGTGACAATCTTGGCGCCGTCCGGGGAGCAATGGACATCCTCTTGTACGCTTAGGTTTGGCAGCACCTGGAGGTCGGTGCCGTCGGTGTCGATGGTGATGGCTTCCATCTCCCAGGTGGCCGGATCGTAGGTCTCCAATATCAAGCGATATCCGTTGGGCGACCAGGCAGGCACCCACGTGGGAGCAGTGCCCTCGGGCGTGACACGGTGTGCGCCAGTGCCGTTGGCATTCATGACCCAGGCGTGGAAGCCGGTTTCGCATGGCATCACGCCGTCGACCGGGTCGCAGTGCATGAAGGCGATCTGGCTTCCGTCGGGAGACCACCTGGGTATGCAGTTGATGCCGCCGAGTCCGACAGTCAACTTGACGCCCGGATACCCGTCAATAGGCCCCCTCCCGATGTTGAACCGGTGGTGCCACGGCTCGGGGCCGATCGAGTCGTAGAGTGTTCCGGCCAACGCATCTGCGTGGGGAGACACGACTTCGCCGTCAAAGACGGGAGTGGTGTTGTCCGAGCTGCCCTCCATGAAGTAGCGGCCATCCGAGGACCGCACGAGGAGTAGGCCCTCGATGGGGACGGGGGGTTCGCCGGCCAAGGAAAGAGAGCAGAGGGAGGCCAAGAGCATAGCCAAGAGGGAAAACACAATCAGCGCACGCATGATAACCTCCACTTGCGGGGGCCGCGTGTGGCCTTGCGGCAGGGGCTGGGGGGAAGGACGATAG
>CAZWRO010000258.1:0-2951 GCA_964635365.1 uncultured bacterium
CCGTTCGGCGTGAGGAGGGTGGCGAGGACGATCTCTCTGTGTCTGCCGAGAGTCACCCAGCGCAGGATGGAGTCCGGCTCCCGCGCGGGCTGGGTGGGCAGACCGCGCCCGGTCTTCAGTGCGGCCGGCACGCTTGCTGCAAACGACAGGTGAAGTGACTCTCTATCACCCCGGATGTCGGCCGATGCGCGGCCGCGCCGGAGGCGGTGGAAGGTGTGGAAGCGGGCCTCGGCGAGCGCGGGGTCTCGCAGCACCGCGCGGTCGAGCACGAGGAGGGCGGCCCCGCCGTCCAGCATCAGCACGGAGCGCACGAAGGCCTCCACCGGCGTTCCCACCCACTGGGTCTCGGTGGCGTCGAGCGCCATTCCCTCCCACCCGTCTCCGCTCACCGGCGTCGTCTTCACGCGGCCAGGCTGGGGGAGGCCCACGCCGTTGATAAGCGGAATGTTCTTTGCCGCGGCGCTGATCTCATATAGCTCGTAGCGTCGCTGACCGAAGGTGGTGTCCATGTACTCGTCGACGCCGACGCTGTGGATGAGCGCCTCATCTCCCACCACGACGAAGAGGCTGAGGAGGTCCTGGTGCGTATGCGGGGCCTCCGTGCTCCCGCCCCGCACGGAGGCGTAGAGGCGCGGGTGCGGCCAGCGGTCGGCGAGGTAGCTCCATTCGACTCCCCGCTGCACGGAGAGGCGCGGCCAGGGCGTTTCTGGGAACCGGGAGGCCGATTCGCACGGATGGAAGAGAAGCAGCTCGGCCGCGCACGCCCGCAGTCTGCGATTGGTGGAGGTGAGATCGCCGCGTTCGCCCATGCGGAGAAAGCGACGGTCGAGTTCGGCGACTACGTCTCCGAGCTGGTAGCGCGCGGCGGCGGCGTAGTGGAAGGGCGCCGGGAAGAAGTGATTGGCGTCCCCGAAGCTCGCGGGCGTTCCGTTCGGCGAGAACAGCAGCGGGAACCGCAGAGTAGCGCGGCTGCCGGGAAGTTCGAGCAGCGGATGGGGCCGGCCCTCGGCGCCCTCGTGGCTGAGGAGGTAGTAGTAGCCGTACCGGTGCCCGTAGTTCCAGTATCCGATACCCTCCGGCCAGGCCCCATCGTCCTCCATGTGTTCGAAGTAGTGGCGGACGCTCTCCTCTACCAGCGCGAGCACCCGCGCGCTCTCTTCACAGGCATCTCCGAGCGCGAGCGCCAGCGCGCCCGCGCCGCCGCTGCAGACCGTGTTCCAGTTCGAGTCGGGGCACCGGAAGTACCAGGACTCCTCGCCGGGGGTTCCATTGACGGCGAGATAGGGGAGCAGGCAGCGCTCCCGCGCGGTATTGACGAGGAGCGTTCGTTCCTCCGGCGATAGCTCCGCCGCGAGCCAGTCCAGGACGAGCGCGAGGGTGAGAGAGTTCTCGCCATAGGGGAGATCGAAGACCGCCTCGTCGTCCCCCTCTCGCCAGGTCGTCCAGGACCACTCCTTCCACGCGGCCATCATGCGGACGTAGTCCATCGCCGCCTCCCGGAACCGCCGGTCCTGGGTGCGGCCGTACTGAGTCAGCAGGGAGATGACGCGGGACTGGAGCTGCTGGGCGCGCCCCAGATGCCAGTTGTAGCCTGTCTCATCAACGGGTATGTCGCGGTCGCGGAGGTGGGCCTCGGCGAGCTCGTCCAGCGCGGCAGCGGCCTGCTGAAGCAGCGGAAGGGAGGGGGTGCAGCGCAGACGCTCCCAGCGCTCGCGGCTGACGAGGAGACGATGAGACCGGGGGCTCCGATCGGGAGTGGCCATCAGCGAGACTCCTGTGCGCGTTTCTGAATCCTTCGTTCGCAGCCCGATCGCCTGCTCCTGCCGACACGCCCCTTCCCCCCACGCCCCTCGCTCGCGTCTGGCGTTGGCTGGCGGGGGGACGAAAGCAGAAGTGCGTAGGGCAGGAGCGTGTCTCCTGCCCAACAGCGGCGGGCCCTTCGAGTGCCTCAGGGTAAACTCCGGAACGCCCGCCCTACAACGGCGGACCTCCCGCCATAGGCGCGCAGGCGGCGGCGCGGGGTAGTGCAGGCGCCTGTGCGGGCTAGCGCAGATACTTATCGTAGACCGCCGGACGCCGGTAGCCCCAGCCCATCCAGCCCAGCGGTTTGCTGTGGTACTTCTCCGGCACCACACCGACGGGGAGGGCGACCACCTCCACGCCGGGGTCGGCCCCCATCTGCTCGACCAGCTCTCCCCCGGGGCCGACGGCGAAGCTGCCGCCGTTGAAGCGGCCGGCGTGGTTGGCCACCACGATGAACACTTCGTTCTCGGCGGCGCGGATGCGGGTGATCATCTCATTGTCCGCGCAGTTGCCGTGGTTCGCCATGTCGCTGGTATCCGTCGCCAGCGGGCAGGCGATGATCTCCGCCCCGAGACTTCGCAGGCAGCGGACGCTCTCCGTCACCTCCCGGTCGAAGCAGATCATCAAGCCCAGCCGGTTCCGGCCGCCGTGGCCGGTGTAGTCAACGACGTGGAACTCCTCGCCGGGCGTGAAGAGGCCGTCGCGGGTGGCATCCTCGAAGCCGCGGCAGTGCACCTTGCGGTAGAGGCAGGCGATCTCGCCGTCGCGCGTCACCAGCGCGGCGGTATTGGCGAAGCCGCCGTCGGGCTTCGCTTCCGCAAACCCGATCACGACGTCGAGGCCCCGCGTCTTCGCCGTCTTGCGCACGGCGGCCATCGCCTCGCCCTCCAGGGGCACCGCGGCCGCGCGCATCCGCTGCTCGAAGTCGTCGTCCTTGTCGCCGTAGCCGTGGAGCACGCATTCGGGGGTGATGGCGAGGTGCGCGCCGAGGTCGGCCGCCTCGTTCAGGGCCGCCAGCGTCCGCGCGAGGTTCTCCTCCACGGCCCACTGCTCGGTGTAGACCTGGCACATCGCCACCTTTATCGGCGGGGAGGTGATGTCACTCGCGTCCTGCACATTGCTGCTCATCGCCCGCTCCTGATGGAGAG
>CAZWRO010000259.1:0-2937 GCA_964635365.1 uncultured bacterium
GTCCTGCTTGCGGCCTGGGCGGTGCGGAGCGCGGCGAGCATCTTGGTGAGCCAGCAGTTGAGCCTGCAGGCTCAAAGGAGGCGTAGGTTGCGGGCCTTGGAAGCAGTCTCGGATCACTACATCGTATGCGGATACGGCCGCATGGGCCGAGAAACGGTCGCCCAGCTGCAGCGGCGGGGCCACCCGGTCGTCGTGATCGAAATGGACGAGCCGGCGCTCGAACGGGTGAGAGAAGACGGCATTCATTTCATCGAGGGGAACGCCACCGACGACGAGTCCCTCCGCAGCGCCGGCATCGAGCGCGCGCGATGCCTCGTAGCGGCTGTCGGAACCGACGAGGACAACCTGTTCATCGTCCTCAGCGCCCGCCTCCTCAACCCCAAGCTCTACATCGTTGCCCGCGCCGGCCGGGAGGAGACCGTGGACAAACTCCGCCGCGCCGGCGCCAACAGCGTCCACTCACCCTACATCGGCGGCGGCCGCCACCTCGCCTACGCAGCCATCGACCCCAGCGTCGTGCACTTTCTCGAGCAGGTGCTCCACCACGAAGAATTGGCGGTAGACATCTTCACGGTCTTCGTCCCCGAGGGCTCGCGGGTCATGGGCAAACCGATGCTCGGCTCGGGAGTGATGCAGGAGGGCGGGGCGATGATCCTGGGCGTGATCGGCTCCGACGGCAAGCTGCACACGAACCCCCACCCCGATACCACGGTCAATCGCGGAGACAAGATCATCGCCATGGGGACCCGCGAGCAGCTCACCATGCTGGAGCGCGCAGTCGGGAGATAGCGGCCCGACCAGGTCTCAGGCTACCGCTTCCACGGGGGCGTCTCCGGCAGGAGGGCCTGGAACTCCGCCACCAGCTTCGCCTCATACTCCCCTGCGTACTCGCCCGCGAGGAACTTCGCCATCCCTTCCTCATAGAACCGCTGCCAGGACTCTTCTTCGTGCCCGGGGTTGACGGGGAAGAAGAGGAAGCCGTTGGCGCGGGCGGCCTTCATGTCGCCCGGCGCGTCTCCGATCATGAGGCAGCGCTCCTGCGGGTACTTGCCGCCCGCGGCGAGCTTGAGGTGCTCGGCCTTGCTCCCCATCTCCTGGCCCGCGATCACGGCCGCGTGTTTGGCGAGGTCGTGCTCCACCCATTCCCGCTGGAGCGCCTCGCCGGGGGTCTGGGAGACGCAGATCATATCGGCCTTCGAGGCCAGCGCCTCGAAGCTCTCCCGCACGAAGGGGAACGGGGGGACGTCGTGCACGACCTCCGCGATGGTGGCATTGACCGCCTCGCTCCAGGAGAGCGCATGCTTTAGAACCGGGTCGCCGGTCTTCTCGGCCGCGGCCTTTAGCTGCGGATTGCCAAGCGCCTTCTCGGTCTTAGCCCACTCCCGAAGCGAGGGCACCTCGGGCATTTTCACCCCTCGGCGCTGCACCTCCGCGCGGTCGGCCAGCAGATCGAAAACCATCAGCAGCGCAGGCCAGCGGTTGACGCCGCGGTTGGTCGAGTACAGGTTGACGAACTCGCCCGCCTCGCGGGCGTACTTCGACACCGAGGCGAGGTTGTAGTACTTGATGATGTTCGGTATGAAGCACTCCTTGTGCTTCACCTCCATGGTGTCGAAGACACAGCCGTCGGAGTCGATGCCGACGAAGAACTCGTGGCGGGGCTCGAACTCCTTCAGGGGCGCCTGCGGATCGGTCGCGGTCATGCTTGTCTCCTCAGGAAATGGTTTGGCCTCGGCCTCGCGCGTTCAGCGCGCCTCCGCGAATGGCCGGACGTGCCGCTCGATGTGGGCGCGGACGGTCTCGTAGTGAATCTCCTCGTTCTCCGACAGCGCTGTCATCAGGCGCTCCCGGAAGCGCGGCTTCCCCTCCGACTCCGCCGTGAGCACGGAGCCGAAGGTCACGTGAAGCACCTCCCGCGCATCGAACTGGTCAAGCACACCGGCCAGCTCCGCCTCGCCCAGACTGTCGGGCGGGGGCACCTTCGCCGCCTCGGCGGAGACGTGGTAGGAGGCGCGGTCCGCCGGATAGCGCGCGATGGCGAAACCCAGGATCTCGCGGAACAGCCCGGAGTCTATCTTGGCCACCGCGCGCAGGGCCTCCAGATAGCTGGTGCCTGCGGTCTTGAGGTGAACCAACTGACCCGCCAGGCGCGCCGCGATGGGATAGATCGAGAACTTGTCGCTGCCCGAGTGAATGCTGACCTTGTACGGCCCGAGGTGGCGAGCGACGGCGACGTGCTGTGCGAAGCTGCGCCCGAACGCCGCCAGGTCGCCCCGGTAGTCCACGCCCTTCTCGAACTCGCCCACGAAGCGGGGCGCCAGGCTCACCCACTGCACTCCCAGCCGCCTGAGTTCCGTCGCCACGAAGAAATGCTCGGCGACCGAGGTCGGGGTCGCGGTCTCGTCCACCGACATCTCCAGCTCGAAGGGGCAACCGGACATCTTCGCCACCAGGTGCTGGTACATCGCGGCCGTGTGCGCCAGCGCCCCTCCATACTTCACAGCCGCGCGCAGGAGCGACTCATCGTCGAACGTGAGGGTCGAGTCGTCCGGCAGGCGGAAGCTCTTCTTCACATAGGCCTTGAGCAGATCGTCGGGGGCCGTCTCCAGCCCCGGCCAGGGAAGCGCCTCGAACTTTCGCATCAGGGTCTGGACATCATCGGTCTCCGCCGCGTTGTCCACGTGATCGCCGGGGTCAATGGTGTACATGGTGAACCCCGCCGCCACCGTGGCGTCGATGTCATCCGGCATCTTCAAGTGGTCGGCGTCCGCCCCGAAGCCGTCCCGGTAGCCCTCCTGAAACACCCCCCAGGCCGCGCTGTCCATCACTTCCTGGGGCGTCCGGCCGGTGCGGGGGAGCGGCCTGCGGCCGTTCTTCGCCCAGCAGTCCATCCGTGAGATGACCCGCACCGGCCGGACGCCGCAGGAAGTGATGGAC
>CAZWRO010000260.1:0-2924 GCA_964635365.1 uncultured bacterium
CCCCCCTTCCCTCCGCCACTTCCCCCGCCCTCACCCGCTGCACCCCCCCCGCCACCGACAACCTCAGCCCGCCATCACCATCGATACCCTCCGCCCGCCCTCTCACCGCGGCGCCCCGCCTCGCGGCGCCCCGCACCTCCAGCGACACCTCTCTCCCCGCCAGCACATCCCGCTCCCGCCATCGCTCGACCAAAGCCGCTCCGTCATTCAAGACGATCGGCCACATCTCCTCCAGTCTCTCCAGAACGCGCGCGCAGATCACCTCCACCGGCCATTCCCGCCCCGTTTCCTCCCGCAGCGACGTCGCCGTTGACCTGATCTCCTCCGGCAGCGCCGCCACCGATAGGTTCACATTAAGCCCCAGGCTCAGCACCGCCCCGCTCACCCGATCCCCGATCACCTCTGTCTCCACCAGCACGCCCCCCAGCTTCCGCCCGCCCACCATCACGTCGTTGGGCCACTTCACCCCCGCCTCACATCCCGTCTTCGCCACCACCGCCTCCGCCGCCGCGAGGCCCAGCCCGATCCCCAACCGCCCGGCCGCACTCGCCCCCAGGTCCGGCCGCGCGATCATCGACAGCCACAGCCCTCCCGCCGGCGAGGCCCATGGCCTCCCCAACCGACCCCGGCCCTGCGTCTGCCGCTCCGCGATCACCACCGCGCCCTCCGGTCCACCCCCTCGCAGCAGCCCTCGGGCCAGCTCAATCGTAGACGCCGCCTCCGCCACCACCTCCGTCACCCGCCCGAACCGCGACGTCCTCAGCTCCCCCTGGAGCCGATCCGCCGAAAAGCCGACTGCGCGCGCGCTACTCACCAACGATCTCCAGAGAGATATCCAGCGCCGGCGCCGAATGCGTCAGCGCCCCCACCGAGATGTAATCCACCCCACACTCCGCCGCCGCCCTCACCGTCTCCAGGTTCACCCCCCCCGACGCCTCGATCTCACATCGCCCGCCCATCAGCTCCACCGCCCGCGCCATCTCGGCCGCCCCCATGTTGTCGAGCATCACCACCTCTGCCCCCGCCTCCACCGCCTCCTGCACCTCCGCCTGCGTCGCCGTCTCCACCTCCACCTTCGCCAAGTGCTGCGCCGCCTTTCGCGTGCGCGCCACCGCCTCGGCTATCCCCCCGGCGGCCTTGATGTGATTGTCCTTTATCAACACTCCATCGAACAGCCCCGCCCGGTGGTTCCAGCCTCCCCCCGCCCGCACCGCATACTTGTCCAGCGCCCTCAGCCCCGGAGCCGTCTTTCGCGTGTCGCAGATCCGCGCCTTCGTGCCCTTCACCGCCGCCACATACTGCGCCGTCAGCGTGGCGATCCCCGACATCCGCTGCAAGAAGTTCAGCGCCGAGCGTTCCCCCGTCAGAATCGCCCGCGTCGCTCCCTCCACCCGCGCCACCACCGTGCCCGCCGCCACGCGCTTTCCGTCCTCCACCGCGGCCTCGAACTTCACCCTCGGGTCGAGCGCCCGGAAGATGGCCTCCGCCAGCTCCAGGCCGGCGATCACCCCCTCCGCCTTGGCGACGATCTCGGCCTTGCACGACCTCTTCTCCTCCACCGTCGCCAGCGTCGTGATATCCCCGGAGCCGACGTCCTCCGCCAGCGCGCGCTCCACCGCTTCACCAATCACCGTCTCGGGAAGCCCGGAGACCATCACGTCACCTCCAGCATCCGCGCGATAGATCGCCGCGCCTTCTCCGCCACCGGCTCCGGCACCTCCACCTCGTGCTGCATGTCCTCCAACGACCACAGCACCTTCTCCAGCGTAATCCGCTTCATGTTCGGGCACGTCGTCAGGGGGCCCACGTCGATGAACGTCTTCTCCGGGCTCTCCTTCTTCAGTCGATGAATCATCCCCACCTCGGTGCCGACGATGACCTCCTTCACCGAGGCCTCCTTCACCCATCGCACCATCTGCCCCGTGCTAAGCGTCTCATCCGCCAGATCGATCACCTCCGGCGTGCACTCCGGATGCACCATCAGCACCGCCTCCGGGTGCGCCTCCTTCAGCCGCCGCACGTCCTGCGCCAAAATCCGCTGGTGCGTCGGGCAATACCCGTCCCAGAGGATGACCTCCTTATCCGTATGCCGCTGCACCCACAGCCCCAGGTTCTTGTCCGGAACGAACAGCACCCGATCCTCCGACAGGCTGTTCACCACCGCCACTGCGTTGGCCGACGTGCAGCAGACATCGACCTCCGCCTTCACCTCCGAGTCGGTGTTAACGTAGGCCACCACCGGCACCCCGGGCAGCTCCGCCTTCCGCTTGCGCACCGCCTCCACCGGAGCCATGGCGCACATCGGGCACCCGGCCCGTGGGTCCGGAATCAGCACCGTCCGCTGCGGGGAGAGAATCTTGGCCGTCTCCGCCATGAACACCACCCCGCAGAACACGATCACCTCCGCCTCCAGCCCGACCGCCTTCCGACTCAGCTCCAGCGAGTCCCCCACGAAATCGGCCACATCCTGCACCTCGCCCAACTGGTAGTTGTGGGCGAGGATCACCGCCTTCCTCTCCTCCTTCAGCCTCGCGATCTTCTCCGCCAGCTCCACCCGAGGATCGACCGCCACCGCGCTCATATCTCTACCGCCTCTATCATTCTTGCCTTCACTTGCTCCGCCGCTCCCGTTGACCCGGTACCCTCGCACACAATCACCGCGGCCGGCGCAGGCTCCTGCAACAGGGGGGTGAGAAGCGTTCGCCGACGTCTCCGGCCGGACCGCCATTATGACACCGCACTTCCAGGCCTGTCAAACCCCCGCGTGCCCACGTTTGCACCCGAAAACGCCTCTACCGCGCAACGTCCCACCTCGAAATCGCCCCCTGGACCTCCTCTCCCAAGGCCCGCAGCCATCCCCGTCGCGAGACTCCCGACCCGCAATGTGGCTAATACCAGTAGCGAGGCGCCGCTAATAGCAAGGC
>CAZWRO010000261.1:0-2915 GCA_964635365.1 uncultured bacterium
CGCACAGCAGGTCTTCCTCATCCGGCGACGAACTACCCATTCCCGCAGCCAAACTCCACGGAAGGCGAGAAACCATGTCCCTGGACATCGTCGCGCTGGGAGAAGCCCTCGTCGAAATCATGCGCACCCGCGTGGACGATCCTCTCGACGAGCTTTCCGATTTCGTCGGCCCCTTCCCCAGCGGCGCCCCGGCGATCTTCGCCGACGCCGCCGCGCGGCTGGGCCGCAAGGTCGGCTTCATCGGCGCGGTTGGAGACGACGACTTCGGCTCTTGCCTCCTCGACCGGCTCCGGGCGGACGGGCTGGACATCACCCACTGCCCCCGCGTTCCCGACCGCGCCACCGGCGTCGCCTTCGTGACCTACTTCTCCGATGGCAGCCGGCGCTTCCTCTACCATATTGCGCACGCCGCGGCCGGCCAGATGCCAAAGGTCGAGGCCGCCTATGTGGGACAAGCGAGCTTCCTTCACATCTGCGGGTCGTCGCTGTCAGTCAGCGATAGGATGCGCAACGCCTGCTACCAGGCCTGCGAGGCCGTGAAGGCCGGTGGCGGGCGTGTCAGCTTCGACCCCAATCTGCGGCCGGAGCTGCTCGGCGGGGAAGAGGCGCTGCGCCGGATCTGCGCGCCGGTGCTCGCCGCCGCCCACGTCGTGCTGCCCAGCGGCTCCGAGGCCGAGCTGCTTGCCGGAGTCGCCGGCCCCGACGAGGCCTCGCGGGCGCTGCTCCGGCTCGGCCCGAAGGTGGTCGCGCTCAAGCGGGGGGCCGAGGGCTGCTCCGTCTTCACCGCCGACGGGAAGATCGACGTGCCGGCCTATCCGGTGGAGGCCGTCGATCCCACCGGCGCGGGCGACTGCTTCGACGCCGGCTTCGTGGTCGGCCTGCTGGAGGGGCTGCCGCTGGAGCAGGTCGGCCGACTCGCCAACGCCTCCGGCGCCCTCGGGGCCACCCGCAAGGGACCCATGGAGGGCGCCTTTCCGCGGCCGGTGGTCGAGAAGTTCATGCAGGACGGCGTCCTGCCGCAGGGTTAGAAATCCGCCGCGTCGCCCGCGCCCAGCGCGCTCAGATGATGCGTGTCGTTCACGCCGCGCACCACCCATCCCTCGGCCTCGCGCTCCAGCAGGCTCACCGACGCGGTGTCCAGCCAGACCCGCCAGAACCCCGCTTCGCCCGCGCCCAGCGCGGCGCAGAGCAGCAGCTTGCACACCACCCGGTGCGATACCAGCGCCACAGTCTGCTCGCCGTGTCGGGCGGCGATCTCCTCCAGCGCCGGCCAGGCCCGTCCGGCCACCTCCGCCAGGCTCTCCCCGCCGGGCGCGCGGAACTCGCCCGGCCGGCTCCGCCAGGTCTGGTAGAGATCGGGCCACCGCGCCTGAACATCTGCCAGCGACTGCCCCTCCCACTCCCCGAAGCTCATGTCCACCAGCCGCTCGTCGATCTGCACCGCCACGCCCGCGCCCGCGGCCAGCAGCTCGGCCGTTTCCCTCGCCCGCGCGAGCGGGCTGGAGGAGATCGCCCCGATGGGCCGCGCCGCCCAGGCCTCCGCCAGCAGGCGCGCCTGCTCCCGGCCGCGCTCGCCGAGAGGGACGTCGGCCCGCCCGCGCCAGATCACCTCGCGGTTCCACTTCGTCTCCCCGTGTCGAATCACCAGCACCTCGCCCATCGCTTTCTCTCCCGCGCGCCCGGGCCAACGAAAAGGGCGCCGCTCCCTTTCGGTATGCGGCGCCCTTGCGATTACTCCTTCACAGACCTCACGGCAGGTAGCCGAAGGCCCGCGCGATGTACACCGCCATCTGATCGCGACTGCACGTATATTCGGGGTGATAGAGGCTGTCCGGATAGCCGGCCGTCACCTCGAAGGCCTTGATGTACTCCACGTACTTGTGGCACCAGGCCCAGTCGCCGCTCGGGGTCACATCCGCGAAGGTCGGCGTGGCCGGGGGAACGTAGGTGTCGAAGAAGCTATCGCCTCCCGCCATCGCGCGGCCCACGAACACCGCCATCGCCCCGCGGTTCACCGTGAGCAGCGGGCGATAGGTATTGTCCTCGGCGAACCCCTGCACCACGTCTTGCGCGGGATCGGCGCAGTACTCGATGTACTTGTAGGCCCAGTAGTCCGTGTCAACATCGTCGAAGGTCGGCTCCAGGGGTCCGTCCGGCACGGCTCCCTCTCCGCCGGCGAGCGCCCGAGCGACGAAGACCGCCATCATATCTCTGCTCACGGGCCAGCTCGGCTCATAGGCCCCGGTCCCCGGATAGCCCTGCACCACTCCGGTCGCCGCCGCCGCCTCGATGTACTGCCAAGCCCAGTGGTCTGTCGTCACATCGGGGAACGTGTGCACGCCCACCGACCCGTTGGTCAGCAGCCGCTGCGCATACACATTGTGGACCGTCCAGGTGTCCGGCGGGACGCCCAGCATGGTTGTGGCGCGATACCGCGAATACACCACCCGGCGGCCCGAGATGTCGGGGACGTCCTCCCAGATTCCACTGCCCGCAATCGGCGCCACCACCCCGGTGTCCAGGTCGGCCCAGTAGATGTCTGCCTGGCCGTGTCGCCAGTCCTCCCAGACCACCTTCTGCTGGTCGATCCGCGGGCGGTAGCGGAAGGTCTGCGGATCGGTCGCCACCGGAGTCTCTATCATGGTGCCGAGGTCGAGCGAGTAGATGTCCACCAGCTCCCCGGTTCCCGGGTCGCGCCACAGGTCCATCCACACCACCGTGTCTCCGGAGATGTCCGGGTACTGCTCGTCCCACCAACTGCCGGTTAGCGGCTGCTCGGCCGGATCGGGATTGGGCCGATCGGGGTCCTTCCAGTTCGGGGTGCCATCGTCGTCGGTGTCCACCGACAGATCATAGAGGTAGAGGTCCGACTGCCACCCGACATCATCCCTCCAGTCCTCCCACACCACCAGGTT
>CAZWRO010000262.1:0-2898 GCA_964635365.1 uncultured bacterium
TCGTTATGCTGCCGTCGTTGTGTACCTCGGCCTTGGCGAATTGCGGCATGCCCTGGCCGTCGACGTCGAGCACCAGGTATGCGGTCGGGTGGTGGGCGGCGTGCTTGGAATACCAATCGAGCACCCCGGGCCGCCCGACGATGACCGATTTGCCGACGGGTCTGCCGTGTTGGTGGTGTATCCCATAGTAGAGCTGGAACAATCGTGGCATGGCGTTCCCCCTGCAAAGTGGCGAAAATGTGAATGTCTTTGGGACGTGGGGCGGATGCGCGGCCTGAGAATGCAACTGAGTGCGGTCTGAGGGCTCCGGATTCCGTAGGTCTGGATTCCGTAGGTCTGGATTCCGTAGGTCTGGATTCCGTAGGTCTGGCTTTTGGTGCGTCTGGATCGGATTGGTGGTAGGAGTCGTGGCTTGGTTGGGGTGTGGTACCATATCAGCCACAATAGAAACCGGCCGCGTCCGGTGGAGGGATTTGTCAAGCCACCTTCGGAGCACGGCCGGTTATCAATACCGCTTCATTTCGCGGTGTTGGTTGGTGTATGGCGGCTTGACTAAATACTACATCGTCAAAGCCCTGCCTATTCTTGAGAGGAAAACGGGCCGGCATCCTAACGGCCTGTTGGCCTGGCTTACTCGTCGAGCGTCCTCCAGTGGCCCCGGACGAATGTCCGGCCTCGGCGGTACGGCCTGACGCGCGCGGCCGATTTTCGATAACCTGATACCCGCCGGCGGGCGGGCTTGGCGGTTTTTTTCCTGGGCATTGGTGTCCCCTAAAACGGAATACCATCGTCGGGCCGACGCGGCAGCCCTCGCCGGCGGCGCGTGTGTTTCTTTACCTTCGCGCCGTCGCGGGCGAATCCCTTGATCTTGCATGGGCCGCGTGTGTAGCCGTCGACCCACACACGCTTCTTCTTCTTCTTTTTTGCCATCACTTTTTCGGCTCGATGCGCTCCTGCTTCGCCCTGATACCGAGCACCCCGAGCGCTATCCCGATCGGTTCGAGAGCGCCGAGCAGGCCGTTTATGGCCTCGCCGGCCTCGTCGCCGATGACGGCCCTGGCGATTGCGGCGGCGGCGGCTATCGCGGCGCCGAGAATAGTTTTCCAGCCTCGCATCATAACCCTTTCAGCAAAGCGCCGAGTGCGGCGCCGATTCCTGTTAAACCGAGTCCTGCCAAACCGAGTACCCACTTCGTCCCCAGTTTGGCCCAGATGCAGTCGCCGACGTGTGCCCGTATGGCCTCGTGGGCGGCCTCGCGGGCGATCAGGCGGATGTACTCGAGCTGCTCGGGCGTCAAGG
Organism: uncultured bacterium; assembly: GCA_964635365.1. Classification (GTDB taxonomy): domain Bacteria; phylum Armatimonadota; class Hebobacteria; order Hebobacterales; family Hebobacteraceae; genus CAZWRO01. The sequence continues at coordinate 1,300 of CAZWRO010000262.1, forward strand.
TCATACGCCGCTTTCCTCGACTTTGAGGTTGTCCCCGTTCCACTTGAACGACTGCAGGACGGATGCGTAATCAGCCCCGCGCTGGCTCTGATACAGGATACTAGTCAAAAGCACTTCCAGCGCCTCCAGTGTATCCTGCTGCGCCTGGTTGTAAGTGGCGGCCGAATCGCCGATCGGCGTGGTGGTCTCGTATATTTCGCAGCCGTCATCTGGTATTACCAGAATCCTGGCGCCTGCGATGTCGCGGCATTCAATTCGCAGCTTCAATGTGCCGCGCGGGTCTGTCGGCCGCAGGTGGCGAACCACCTCGATGGTCGACGTGTAGTCCAAGGTTTTTTGCGCCGAGTGCGCCAGCAGATTCAGCGGGAAGGCCGCCCGTTGGCCGTCGTTGACGGTTACATAGCCCAGCATCCCGAAATTAGAGCGCAGTTGCTGTTCATTCACCCGGCCGATCAACTTGCACCCCTGGCCCGGGCCGAGCCTGATCGTCTGCTCCGTGTTCGGGACGATAGGCATTATGCGCAGTTGCGGCGTTGCGGTGGCTTCTGCCATTATTTGCCTCCGATCGCTGTGGATAGTACTGCATCGAGGTCGATCTTGTCGCCGGTGCGTCGGTCGGCGACGTGCACGACTATCCCATAGGCGCCTGTCGGATCGCGAAGCTCCACGGACAAACCATCTGCATGGCGTCGGTACTCTCGCGTATCGGTCAGGCCGGCGCTGCGGAACGCCGCCATAGCCTGCACGATTGCCTGGTCAAGTGTCATTTGGTGATGCTCCTGTCCTAAGGGGTTGCTCGGACGTCCGGCAACGGCGGCAGCCGGACGTCCGAGCGTGGGCGAAACGCCGGCTATGACGGCCGGCACGCGGATGTCACTTCACCTCGTTGGGCACCAGTTGATTACTGAGCACCACCAGCGTTCCGGCGGCATTTACGATGGTTGGCGCAAGGATCAAATCGCTGGCGCGAGAGAAGTCGACGCCTCCCCCAAATGCTTCGGCCAACGGCACATAGACCGTGCCGCGCGTGTTCGCGTAGGAATACGTGCTTGCGAGCGTGTCCCACTGATGGCTGCCGGCGACCTGCAGCCCATGGGACTGCATGGCATGCCAATGAGTGCGATAGTCGTCGCGGCGGCCGAGTGCATCGTGGATCGTGAAGCGCACGTCGCTGATGTTCGCATCGGTGGCGTCCTTGGCGAACGTGGCGAGATTCTGGGCGGTGTCGATTGCGATGAGCACGAGCGAATCGAAACTCCCTGATTTGTGCGGAAGGCGGATCTCAGATTCGCCGGCGGCCGAGAAGCTCGCCGCCTGGCGCAGGAATCGCCTCGTCATGCCCGACGTGGGAATATACTGCTGCTCCTCGGCGTAGATGCGCAGCATTCCACTTGATACCGTCCCGTCGCTGATCATCGTGTCCAGCCCAAACTGCACCTCGAGCGTGACCTCGTCGTAGTCGCTCGGAGTGAAAGCGTAGTTGGCGCCGAAGTCGAGTTTCGCGGCGGAACGCGCGGCGTCGATGCTGCTGATGTCGCGGATTGCCTGTCCGAGCGCCTGGTAGTTACCATGCTGCCAGAACTCGACGCCGGTGTGGTC
>CAZWRO010000263.1:0-510 GCA_964635365.1 uncultured bacterium
CGGGGGGGTCGCTCGACTCGACGGGCGCGCCGAGGAGTTTGCGCAGGAGGGAGGGGGCGAAGAGGCTGGTGAGCACGGACATGAGGATGACCTGGGAGTAGACGTCGGTGGAGATGACGCCGCTCCTGAGGCCGATGAGGGCGACGACGATGCCGACCTCGCCCCGCGGGGTCATGCCCACGCCGACGGCCAGGGCGTCGCGCCAGCCGAGACGGAAGGCGGAGAGGCCGCAGCCGACGACTTTCCCGATAATGGCGATGAGGGTGATGAGGAGGCCGACGGGGAGCACCTCGGCGGTGAGCAGGCGGGGGACGTCGACGTGGGCGCCCATGAGGACGAAGAAGATGGGGACGAGCAGCTCGTGGAGCGGCTCCATGTTGCGGCGAAGTGCGGGGGCCTGCGGGATTTCCGCGAAGATGATGCCGGCGGAGAAGGCGCCGATGATGGCGGCGAGGCCGATCTTGTCGGCGATGGCGGCGAGGCCGAAGCAGATGTAGCAGGCGATGGTGA
>CAZWRO010000263.1:520-2891 GCA_964635365.1 uncultured bacterium
GGTGAAGAGCGGGCCGCGGCTGCTGCCGCTGGATTGGCTGCCGATGCGCGGGCTGAGGTGCCTGATGGCATAGCGGCCGAGCAGCAGGGAGAGGACGACGAAGGCCACCGCCTCCGCCGCCAGCAACTGGATTTGAAAGGCGGAGAGCATCCCCGCGGCGAGGCCGGAGACGATGGCCAGGACCAACATGCCGAGGATGTCGTCGAGGACGGCCGCGCCGATGATGATGCGGGCGACGCGGGTGCCGAGGCGGCCGAGGTCGCTGAGCACGCGGGCCGTGATGCCGACGCTGGTGGCCGTGAGCGCGGCGCCGACGAACAGCCCCTCTATGGTCGGGCGTCCGAGTGCATTCATCAGCAGGAGGGCGAAGCCGAAGGGAAGCACGACGCCAAGGAACCCCACGGCGCTGGCCTGCCGGCCCACTTTGAAGAGGTCGGTGGGCTGCGTTTCCAGCCCCACGATGAAGAGCAGAAAGACCACTCCCATTTCGGCGAAGACGACGTGGAACTCCGACTCGCTCACGAGGCCGAGCAGATGGGGGCCGACGATCATTCCGGCGATGATCTCACCGATGACGCTCGGCTGGCCCAGCTTGCGCAGGAGGGCGCCTCCGAACTTAGCGGAGCCGAAGAGTAAGAAGAGATCTAGGAATATGCGTCCGGTTTCTGACATGGCGAATGGGCTCTCAGGCTCCCTGCTTGCCTCCAGCCGCAGGTTCGGGAAGTGCCTCTCGGGTCTTCCGGTCGGCGCTAAGAAGGCTTGTGTCTAATGAGGCCACGTTGCGGGCAGCGGTATGGGCGCGCAATGCGCTATGGGTGCGCAATGCGAGTTGGGTGCGCGATGGGCGTTGGGTGCGCAATGCGAGTTGGAATTGCCAAACCATGGCTTTTCTCTTCTGATAGCGGGGCCGACATACCTGTCTGGAGGGCTCGCTGAAATGGCCGGCGGTCTGCAGATGGTGAGCAGAGCCAGCCGTGCTGGCAAGCCGGCGCGGGCCGAAGTCGGCGGCGAGAGGGGTGGCAGAGGAGGCTAGTCGAAGCGCGCTTGGTAGGCGGAGGCCACCGCTTGCAGGAACCACTCGCGCACTTCGGGGCCGGCCCCCAGGGTGACCTCGAGCTTTTCGGCGAGTGGATCTGCGATGCGGCGGGAGAGTTCGTCGCGGCTGTCCTTTTCGAGGTCGTCGCGCCGGCGCAGGAACTCTCGCACGACGTGGTATTCCCTGGGAGTGAGGCGGTCGATTCTGGCGAGGCCGTCGATCCAGGTTGGGGCGGTCTCGGAGGCGAGCGCGGTGGGCGTTCGCAGGCTTCGATCGCGCACCACGAGGGTGCCGGCGGCATGGTCGCCGAGGCGCTGCCAGTGGCGGCTGAAGAACATGGTGAAGACCCCCACGGAATAGGTGCCGGGGAGAAAGTCCACGTACCGGATCAGGTTGCGGACGGCGGAGGCCAGCAGGTCGACGGGGTAGCCGCCGGCCCGGATCACGCGCAGGCCGAAGATGCGCTTTCCGGGAGTTTTGCCGTTCCAGATCATCTCGAAGAAGACGAAGTAGCCCCAGAGGATGGCGAAAGTGAGGAGCACGAGCGCGGCCCAGACCCAGAGGCTGAGCCCCAGGCTCCGGGCGTGCTTGGGGTTGTAGACCGCGACATCGATGTAGAGGGTGCCGCCGGCGACGGCCAAGAGGGCGAAGAGGAGAAGGAGCTGGATGAGGAGGTCGATGAGGAGGGCGGCGAAGCGGCTCCCCAGGCCGGCGACATCGTAGGTGAAGGTGACGCTCTCGGGGCTGGTGACTTCGGTGTCGACCACTTGCTTTACCCCTGGCAGGGCTTTGTGTTAGAATGCGCCGCGCGCCTGTGACGGGCCGCCAGCATGAAGCTTGACTCTTTTCTCGACCAACGCAGCAAAGACTGGCGTCGACTCTCCGAGCTGCTAGACCGCTTGCTCGCCCTCCGCTCCGGAAGCGTGAGCGCGGAGGAGCTCGAAGAACTGGGTCGGCTCTACCGACGCGCGGCCTCGGACCTGGCCTACGCGCGGACTAACTTCGGCGATGGGGAAACGGTTTCCTACCTGAACCAACTGGTGGCGCGGGGTCATGCTGCGATCTACACGCCGACGGGCCCGCGCTGGGGGTTGCTCTGGCGGTTTCTGACGACCGATTTTCCGCGGCAGGTGAGGGGGGCGTTTGCGTTCGTGGGGCTGGCGGGGGGGCTGCTCTTCGGGTCGGCCGCGGTGGGGGCGGCGGTGGTGATGGCGTCGCCGGAGTGGGTGACGATGCTGGTGCCGGAGAAGTTCGCGCAGGCCTGCCAGAACCCCCAGCTGGCGGAGAATGCGAAGGACCCGATGTCGGCCGGCATGGAGGCGCTGTTCGGGAGCA
>CAZWRO010000264.1:0-2869 GCA_964635365.1 uncultured bacterium
ACACTCGTACGCACGCCCGTCTGGCACTTGTTCGGGTCCCACCCATCTCCCCACGGGAAGATGCGGCCATCGGTGCCTCGCGCCCCCTTCTCCCACTCCAGTTCCCTCGGCAGCCTCAGCCCCGCCCATTCACAGTAGGCCACCGCGCCGTACCAAGACACGTTCCTCACCGGGTGGTTGGCCCACCCCTCTTCGTCATCCTCCAGGTCTGCCCAGTCTTTGTTCTCCACCCCGCGCACCCGGTAGCCCGATCCCACTTTCACCACGTGGCAGTCCGAGTCGAGTAGTATCCACTTGTCAAGGTCGCTCTGGCCGGGGCGCACCTCGTCCAGAAAGCGGGCGTACTCCTTGTTCCGCACCGGGTACTTGCCCAGGTAGTAGTCCGGCAGATGGGCCCGGAACTGAGGCCGCTCATCACTGCTCGCGCCGCGCTCATCCTCTGCCGACCCGAAGATCGCCACTCCGGCCGGCACTAGGATCATCTGGTAGCCGTCTTTCGGATTAGTGAACTCCTTAGGCAAGTCGGACATGTCGTCTCCTTTCTGCCGTTCGGTCATTGGGGGTGCTCAGACTCCGCACCACCTGCCGGTCAAGTAGTTGGAATGGCCCTTTCAGGGTTCTGGACCATCCCTTGCTTCCCTTCTCGGGATGGATGGAGTGAACCGCTGGGACTGGACAGCTCGGGGGGCCGCGCCGCGGTGATTGGGACACTGCGCCCGGCCGGCTGCGTCACTCCACACGGCAGGACCCGCCGGGGGCGCGGTCCGCGGTGGGCCGAGGGCCGGCGCGCCACAGCCGCGCTACTGGGGCAGCTCGTGCGCGCCGCGGTCGGTGGCCTCGCCGGACGGGACGGGATTCCCCCAGAGGTCGCGGCCTCCGTTGTTGGGGATGGTCAGGCCCGAGTCGACGCAGGGGGAATTCGCCTGGAGCCGGTAGCCATCGACGGTGTCAAGGCCGGTTCCGCCCGTGCCGGGCGCGAGTAGCCCAGGGTCGTCGGTGAGCTTGTGGGAATCGTCGGGCTCGGTCGGGTCGTGGTGGCCGTGGAAGACGTTGAAGTCGAAAACGTTGTTGGTGCTTTCGCCGAGATCGAAACCCCCCGTGCCGTGGTTGACAAAGATGTTGTTGGTGTAGTGGATGTTGTCGGGCCAGAGGCCGTCCGCGTTATGCCAGATCATGAGGGGATCGCCTTGGTCGCGGTCGACGAAGATGACGTTGTTGTAGATCTCAGCATTCGTGACCTTCCCGCCGACCTGGAAGATGCGGGCCCCATCGTTCTGGCTGATGTTGTAGCGGACGATGGAGCCGTCGTTGAAGCGGCGGGGGTCGGGATCGCCTGACTCGCAGAGGAGGATGAAGCCGCCCTCGTTGTCGTGGGAGTAGTTGTATTGGACGATGGTGCGGCGACACATGCCGTCGATGTCGAAGCCCTGACCGTCTTTCGCCGTCTTCGTGTCGAAGGCCTCATTGAACTGGATGACGGCGTCGTCGCATTCCCAGACCCAGATGGCGACGTTGTGGAGGCCGGAGCGCATGTTGCAGCGGGAGGCGACGTTGTGCTCGATGAGGGGGGCGTCGGCCATGCAAGCTACGATGCCGTCGCCGCCGATATCGTCGAGGCGATTGCCGCGGATGACGAGCTGCGTGTAGGGGGCCCAACCGGCCGGACTGTGCCGGCTCCAGTTGGTCCACGTTTTGATGGCCCCGCGATCCACCCGGCGGACAGAGCATCCCTCGATGAGAACGTCGTGGAAGGCGGTGCGGACCTCCCGTCCGATGACGTCGAAAAGGATGCCGGCATTGCACTTGCCGCCGTCGCGCCCGTCGGTGTTATGGCCGTTGACGTCGCTAACCTCGATACCGCGAAGATGAATGTGACTGAGAGGGCCGGCATTTTCGCCGAGGACGCGAACGCCGGCGCGGGGCGCGGGCCCCTCCGGCCCGTGGTTGGTGACCTCAAGATTGCTGATCTCCCAGTGGTGCTGATTGTATAGGCGAAGGGCCTCGAAGTGCCGGCCCTCGGCGTGGAGGGTAGGCTTAGGGCCGTCGCCGTAGGAGTCGACGACAATCGGTCTTCCCTCCTCGCCCGAGCCCTTCGGCCAGAGCTGACCCGCCCAGGAGCAGCCGGCCTTCAGGAGGAGGCTGTCGCCAGGAGCAAAGGTGGTAGCGTTGACCCTTTCCAGGCTGCGCCACGGGGAGGCCTCCGATAGGCCGTCGCGTGTGTCGTCGCCAGCGTCCGAGTCAACATAGTAGACGGCCGCCAGCGCGGTGGAGCAGACAAGGAGCAGCGCGATCATCAACAAGCCCGAGAGCAACATTGGTCTTCTCCTGACGGAATCCAATGGGATCAGGTCCGGTGGCGCGATGGGTTCGGCGTCGTATGGGTCGATCCCTGCTCGACGTGAGTCCGCGATGCGGGCGGACCCGATGGCACTGGGCGGGTGACGCAACACCGCACGGCAGGACCGACCGGGGGCGCGGACGAAGGTGGCAGGGAAAGCGCCTCGCAGGAGAGGCCGTTCATGGCGCGGCGAGAGGCAGCGGGATGAAGAAGCAACTTGGGATTGCGGCGCTGCTGGTGGTAGTCGCCGTCGGGTTGTACTTCGCGGTGCGGCCGCGCGATGGTTCGGGCGACTGGGTGGAGGGGAGCGGGGTGATCGAGGCAACGGAGGTGGACGTGGCCGCGCTGGTGGGGGGCCGGCTGGTGCGCGTTGCGGTGGAGGAGGGCCAGGCGGTGGCCGAGGGGGAGGTGATCGCGGAGATCGATGCGGAGGAGCTGGCGGCCGGCGCGCAGCAGGCGCGGGGCGCGGCGCAGGCGGCGCGGGCGGAACTTGCGCGCGCGGAGGCGGTGCTGGGCGGGGCGCGCCTGACC
>CAZWRO010000265.1:0-1321 GCA_964635365.1 uncultured bacterium
CCCTCCACGCGCGGGTCGGTCGGTCCGGCCCGCTCGCACCGCCGCAGGCGGTCGGCGAAGTTCTTCATCACCTCGGCCACGTCCCCGAAGTAAACCGGGGTGCTCAAGATAATGCCGTCGGCCTCGGCCATCTTCTCACGCACCAGCTCCAGATCGTCTTCGATAATGCAGAGGCTCTCGCGACGACACCTTCCCCAGCCGTCATCGCAGGCAAGGCAAGCGGCGAGCTTCAGCTTCCGCAGGTGCAGCAGCTCCGTGCTCGCGCCGGCCGCCTCCGCTCCCGCCATCGCCTCCTTAGCCATGCTTGCCGTCAGCCCGTCCTCATTCGGCGAGGCCTGCATAACCAATATCTTCATGCCATCTCCTCCTTGCCGCGAACGCAATACCCAGTCCGCTGACAGCCGCCGGCCGCCCGCCCGTGGCGACGGCTATTCGCCCACCAGCGCGCGTCCCAGCGCCTGGGCCTTCGCCAACAACTCCGTGCGCTCCTTGACCGAAGGCGGCCCATCGGTGTCGGCCTCGAACAGCTCGCCCCAGTAGTGGAATCCGGTGGAGTTGAAGAAAGCCTTCACCGTGTGCTTCGCCCACTCGAAGACCCGCTCGTCCCGGCCGCCGCAGGTGGCCACGAACAGCCCCCGCCGCTCGCCTTCGACGTCGGAGACGGGCTGCTTCAGGCGATGCTTGCTAACCCAGCAGCACTGGGCGCGGTCGATCATCGCCTTGGTTTCCCCGGAGACCCCCGAGAACTGAATCGGCGAGGCCAGCACCAGATGGCGAGCCGCCCGCAGCTTGGGATAGAGGTCTTGCAGGTCGTCCTGCACCACACACCGGCCGGTCCCGTCGCACCCGCCACAGTGGCGGCAGGAAACGTAGGTGAGTTCCCGCAGGCGGATCAGCTCCGTCTGTGCCCCCGCCTCGGCGGCCCCGGCCAGCACCTGCTCCACCAGCACGCCCGTGTTGCTCTTCGACCGGGGGCTGCCCAAGATTCCCAGGACGAGACGGCTTCCGGTCTGCTGCTTCATTGCGCTCGGCCTCGCCGGGCTAGCTTCGCCCTGGTGGAAGGGATTTCCTCGCGCCCGACCCACGGCAGTGGGCACTGCCCTCGACGCGCGCGAGACGCGGCCCACAGGGCCGCGTCTCGCTGCTTATTCGCTCACACGGGCGTCGCGTGTCTCCTACAACGCTGCTGCGCGTGTGCCTATTCCTCAGGAGCTTCGGTCGGAGCCGGAGTGAACTCCGAGGGAGTCTCTTCGACCCATAGCTCCAGGACTTCCTCCTGCAGGCCAGGTCGTCCCCGGCCTTCGCCTCGGCCGCGACCCAT
>CAZWRO010000265.1:1421-2862 GCA_964635365.1 uncultured bacterium
CCGGGCTGCGCCGCGGCGAGGCCGGTCGCCAAGGCTATCAGCAAGGCCGCCGCAACTAGTGTCCACGTTCGCGCTCTCATTTCGGTCCTCCTTCGGGCTCTCCGTCATCTACTGCGGAGCCATGGTTCCAGACGAGCGAGCGCGCTTGGGATTCCGCGCGGGGGTGTGCTACTCCGCGCCCATCGCGACGCGAGTCATCTCGTCGGCCGTCAAGTCGCCCACCACGACCACGACCCGCTCCCGGCCGAAGTAGCGCAGGGCCTTCGTGCTGCCGCGGTCCACCAGCGTCATCTGTTCTCCACCCGGAGGCCCGAATCCGAGGCCGCTGCCGTGCGGCCCGCCTCCAGACTCGGATCCGCGACCAGGCTCGGGCCCGCGACCATGACCGCGGCCGCGTCCGCGCCCACCTCCACCGCGGTGTCCGTCCCGCGGGGGTGGAGGCTCCTCCGCCCCGCGCGGTCGCTGAAACACGCTCAACACGCGGATGCCGTCAGTGTAGCGGAACTCCGCCATGAGAGAACCGCGGTGGCCGAACCGCTGCAAGTAGGTTCCCAGCAGCACATATCCCGGCGGTAGATAGCGAGGAGGTTGGGCGGGAGCGCCAAGGTACCGCGCCAAACCCGCCAGATCGACCGCGCGCGCCTCTTGCGCGGGCCCCACGCGCCGCCACCCTTGCGGCACCTGGAAGAGCTGCGGGTCCACCGGCGCGCCGAAGGTCACCTCCATGTATTCCGTGCCCATCATCAGCCGCCCGTCCACGTTGTACAGCTCCCGTTTGAGGGCGAACCCCGTCTCCCGATCCACCCACAGCCGGCGCGCGGCATGGCCTCCCGACCGAGGCACGACCTCGATCAGTTGGGTGGACCTTCCGGCGATGGTCTCCTCCCGCACCACGGTGGCGAGATAATTCCGTTCGGCCAACGCGCGGTCCACGGCGACCGGGGGCCGCGGCATGGAGCCCGCCTCCTGGCGGGCGGGGTCGAGCCGGATCAGGTTGCTGCCATCGTCGATCAGCGACCACCGGCGCGGCCCGGCCTCGTAGTCGAAGCGCACTCGGCCCCCGAAGGCGTGCACGGTGGCCATCGCCGATCTTTCCTCTCGGCCGATGAGCGCCCGCGTCTGTGCCCGGCCGGCCACGGACACGCGCTCGGCGGCCGTTTCCGTTCGCCACAGCGCCTCCCACGCGGAGGTCTGCGCCAGCGCCGCGGTGCCCAGGCCGATCAATAGCAGGGCCGCTAGTATGATTCGCGTTCGTCTCATCCGTCGTTGTCCCAGGCGGCCAGCCTCAGGCCGACGGCGGCCTCATCGGCCAGCGGGGCCGCCCAGACGGCCGACAGGTGGCCCTGCATGGTGGCCTCCATCTCCTCATCGGCCTCCGCCACCACCACCAGCTCCGGCGGCGCTCCCGGCCCGGTCGGCGTCAGCAAGAACATCCCGAGCA
>CAZWRO010000266.1:0-2861 GCA_964635365.1 uncultured bacterium
ACGTCAGTAAGGTATGGTTGCCGTTGTACACCCCACCCCCCGCGAAGCCCGCCTCGTTATTCATGATCCACGTGTTCGTGACATTGACCGTCGGGCCGTTCGTTTCGAACCCGCCGCCGGCACTGGTGGCGGTGTTGTTCTCGATGACGGAGTTCGCGATATCGACCACTTGGATCGGGTTGCTCCCCGAATTGAGGAACAGCCCTCCGCCACTGTTGGCGGCATTACCGTCGAAGTGGCAATCCAGGACCGTCAGCGGCCCGCAGTTGGAGATTCCGCCGCCGGTGCTCTCGGCCTCGTTGCCGACGAACGTGCTGCCGACAACCGTGCCCGCCCATCATCGCTCCACCGCCAATGGTTCTTGCGCACCCTCCCCGCCTTCCGGCGCGGACGGGTTAGCCTGCGCGCCTCGACTCCCACCGATTCCTGTTCGGGTTGCTCTTCCGGCTCGATCTCGCCGAGTTGAATCAGGACGGCTTGCACCCCGCGCCTCATCGGGCGCGGAAGCTCGTCCAGGGATGCCTTGCCCGCCTTTACGTCGAGCGCGATCCGCGGCGCACACGGCCCTCCCATCTCGCCGCAATCCTCATCAACGCTAGCGCCTGTGATACCGCACTCGTACTCTCGCCAACCGACGGTTTTCATGTGGCCGCAGGGCACGGTCAGTTAACCCCCTCCTGGGCGCCGGGTTCTATGTCTGGCAACGTCTGCTGCGGCGAGAAGTCCTCCGCGCGGGCGTCCATCAGATCAGCGAGTTCGCGGAGCTTGCTCTGCCTGACCGACACGACAGAGCGCGGCCGCCGGCACTCGCTCCTCAGCCGATCAAACTCAGCCACCCCGTCAAACCCTATGACGACGCTCTTGCCTGGTAGCGCGACGTGGAGTCTCACTGGATTTCCTTGATTCTTGATGGCCGAGACCCGCATCGCGGACAAAAGCCGGGGTCATTGCCGCGCGCCGCCATCCGCCAGATGATCTCGAAACGCGCCGCCATCGTCGGCCGTAGCCGCTTCGCCCGGCTTACGATCCGGCACGCCCCGTCCGCCGAAACCTCGATGTGCCCCACCGCCTTCAGCCAGTCGCTGAGCGAATCGCTCTGCCAGGCGCGGAACTCGTTCTCCTTGAGCAAGCCGACCGGCGTTGTCAGATAGAACCAGTCGCAGTGATGGATGTACTGCGCGATGTTGCCGGCGTTCGCGAGCCAATCCGCACGCGCCACCTTCACCTCAGCGCCCAGGATTTCGCCCCAGTGATTCAAGCCCACCACGTCGAGGCGCTTCCCCGAGTCAATGCCGAGCTCAAGCGTAATTGCACCACACAGCCGCCGCCGGCCGAACACATCCAGGGCTACGGCGCCGCCGACCGCCCTCGCGTCCGCAAGGTCGATCTGTCTCACTGTCCCCGCCTCCGATAATCCGCCGCTACCACATAGCCGGGCTCTCCTGGCTTGCCATCTGTCATCGGAATGACGTCACACATACCAGGGAGACTCTCGCAGCAGGGGCAATCGCGGCAGGTTACTTGCTCATTGGGCATGTCACTCCTCGGTCCACCAGGGCGTATCATCTCGGTCCCGTTCCAGATCCGCGAACCGTTGATATGCACCCGACCACGCCACATCAAACCAGCGGGCGGGGCCGTTGCGCTGCTTCGCCACATCAACCCGCCGCAGGTTCTTGTTTGGCTTTGGCCGTCCGTCTGCCCCGTCTATCTGGAACTCTGGCAACCACGTCGGCCACGACAGGAAGATCACCACGTCCGCATCTTGTTCGAGCGATCCACTATCCCGCAGGTCAGACAACCTCGGCAGCCTCCGCTCCTTCTCGCTATCCCGGCTCAGTTGCGACAGCGCTACCAAGGAGCAGTCAAGCTCCAGGCACATTGCCTTCAGCCCAGCACTAATCTCTGTGATCTCGTCGTTTCGGGAGCGCCCGCGGGTATCTGGGGCGACAAGTTGGATATAGTCCACCGCGATGAAGTCCAAGCCGCCGACCCGTCGCGCCAACTGCCGGGCCTCGGCCCGAAGCCGCCCGATTCGCAGATCACTCCGTTCGCAGATATAGAAATCCCAATCCTGCGTCTCTGCAGACACTCGCACAATATCATCCATCCGGTCCCGATCAAAGCGAGCACTGGTCAGTACCGATAGGTCTATCTCTAGGCTGCGCGCTAGGTGGCGCCGCGCCATCGCTTGACGAGTCATTTCCAGCGAGAACATCGCCACCTTAGCTCCGAGTGACGCCACTTGCCCACACTGGGCCAGCGCGAAGGCGGTGTTGTGCGTCGGGATGAAGTGGTCGGTGCAGAGATAGAGATGGCTGGGGGAATCCACTGCGATACAACGAACAGCTTCCCGTTCAACCTCCTCGACTCCCACAATAGACCGGCTCATAGACTGGGACGGCATATCCTGCCGCTGCCGGCTGGCCTTCCGTTCCAATCGAAAGACCGGCACTGCGGTTAAGAAGTTGATTCTGTAGCTCTCTCCGTGCTGGGTGCCAACGGGCGGCGCCTTCCTGCGAAGGCTGGCCTTTATTCCCAGCCCCGACACTAAGCGCAGAAAGTCGCGAGCCATTCGCTCGCTGGACGTATAGAGTTCGCACCGGCCATTGACCCCGCAGGTGCCGTCCGTATCCATCAAGCCCTGCAGCAAGGCGAGTCGCTGTCCCGGTGACGCAAAGAGATAGGAGCGCGGGATATGTTTGTTCCCAAGCAATCCGCCCGCCCGCAGCCTCCCCTGTAGACTATCTGCCTGCGCTTCTCGCGACCCTCCCCTCCGGCGGTTGGATAGCGTATAAGCGAGCGCCCTGCCAGAATTCTGGTGCCTTCCAATGCCGACAGGAACGCCCTCGCTCCTGATA
>CAZWRO010000267.1:0-2853 GCA_964635365.1 uncultured bacterium
TGGCGGATGGGGAAGCGGAGGCGCGCGACGGCCGGCGGCGAGCGATAGGCGGGGGGAATTCCATGGGGCGGCCGGCGGTTTTTCTGGACCGAGACGGCACGATGATACGGGAGGTGGATTACCTCCGGTCGGTGGAGCAACTGCGGCTGCTGCCGGGGGTTGCGGGTGCGATCCGGCGGTTGAACGAGGCCGGGTTTGCGGTGGTGGTGACGACGAACCAGTCGGGGGTGGCGCAAGGGCTGCTGACGGAGGGGGACCTGGATCGCATTCACGAGCGGCTTCGGCAACGCCTGGCGCGGCGGGGCGCGCGTCTGGACGGGCTGTATTACTGCCCTCATCACCCGGAGGCGAAGGTGGCGCGGTATCGGAGGCAGTGCGGGTGCCGGAAGCCGTCTCCGGAGATGTTGCAGCGGGCGGCGGCGGAGCTGGACCTGGACCTGAAGCAGTCGTTCGCGGTGGGGGACAGCGGGCGAGATGTGGAGGCCGGCCGGCGGGCGGGGTGTCGCACGGTGCTGGTGAGGACGGGCTACGGGAAGAGGGCGGAAGCGGGCCTGGGGGAGGCCGACCGGCCGGACCACATCGCGGGGGACTTGGCATCGGCCGTGGAGTGGGTGTTAGGCCAGCAGCGAGGGCGAGGCCGGTGAAGGCAACGCTGATAATCGTCAATCATAACGGGCGCGATCTGCTGGAGAAGTCGGTGCCGGCGGCGTTGGAGGCGGCGGAGGCGGGCGGACATCCGGTGATGGTGGTGGACGATGGGAGCACGGACGACAGTGTGGAGTACCTGCGGGAGAAGTTCCCAGGGGTGCGGGCCTTGGCGCTGCCAAAGGGAGGTTTCGGGGTCGCCTGCAACACGGCCGCGGCGGAGGCGGAGACGGAGGCGGCGGTGCTGCTGAACAATGATGTGGTGGTGCGGCGGGATTTTCTGGGGCCGTTGTTGGAGGGCCTGGGCCGGCCCGACGTGTTCGCGGTGGGGTGCAAGTTTCTGAATCCTGATGGGTCGCTGACCCATGCGCTGGGGAATCGCACTTCGGGGAGGTGGCGGCGAGGTCTGCTCTACCTCCACCACGAGACGGAGCCGCATCGGCTGGAGGAGACGTGCCCGCAGCTCTATGCCAACGGCGGGGGGATGGCGTTTTGGCGGGATAAGTGGATGGCGCTGGGGGGCTTCGACCGGCTCTATCATCCCTTCTATTGGGAGGATGTGGACGTGGGTTATCGCGCCTGGGGGCGGGGTTGGCAGGTGCTTTACGAGCCGGCGAGCGTGGTGTTCCACGAGCAGGGAACGACCATGGGGCGGGTGCACAGACCGGCGCACATCGAGCTGATGTCGGCGAAGAATGCGGTGCTGTTCACCTGGAAGAACCTGCTCGACCCGGAGCTGTTCGGCCAGGTGATGGCGGCTCAGGCGCGGTGGGCGGCCGACGATGTGCTGATCGGGGGGCTGCCGCCGAGGGCGCGCGCGCTGTGGGCGGCGTTTCGGCAGTTGGGGGAGGCGGCCGCGCGACGGGCGGAGGAGCGAAAGCAGCGGGTGCGGTCAGACGCGGAGATCTTGGAGCTGTCCGGGGGAGGGGCGCGGTGAGCGAGAGCCGACCGTGTGTGCTGCTGCTGACGTTCGCCCGCAGGGGTGAGGAGGAGGCGATCCGGGAGGGGATGGCGGCGGTCCGCGAGGAGTTGCCGGGGGCCGAGTTCGTCGCGCTCGGCACGGCCGTGTCGGCGCCGGTGATGCGCCAGCTGGGGATCGAGGACATCCTCCTGGCCGGGGAGGGTCGGGGGTCGCAAGAGGTGATGCGAGAGGTGCGGGCGCGCGCGCCGAAGGGGGCGCTGATCGTGTACTCCGGGCCCGGCCTGGCGGGGCACTGGAAGCTGGAGCTGCCGGCGCTGGCCTCCGGGGCGCGGCGGGCCTATCGGTGGGCGCCCGGGGGGCCGATGGTGGTGAGCGGCCGGCTGGCGCTGGCCGGTTCGGTGGTGTGGAAGGCCGGGTTGGCGGCGGTGTGTCCGGCGGTGGGGGGGCTGGTGTGCGGCGCGGCCTGGCTGCGGCTGCGGAGGGGAGGCTGAGATGCGTATCGGGCTGGATGCGCGAACGCTGACGGCCGAGCAGCGCTCCGGGGTGGAGCAGTACGTCGTGGACCTGGTGCGGGCGCTTTCGCGGCTGGAGGATGCACCCGAGATCATCGCCTATGTGGACCGGCCGATCCCGGACCCGGAGCTGGCGAAGGCGGCCTCCTCGGGGCCGCTGCGGACGAAGGTGGTGCGGGCGCGGAGGGGATGGCTGCGGATGGCGCTGCCGCTGCAACTGCGGCGGGACGGGGTGAACTTGGTGCATCTGCCGAGCACGATTCTGCCACCGATCCTCCCCTGCCCGGCCGTGGTGACGGTGCACGATCTGGCCTGGGTGAAGTATCCGGAGAGCTATGAGCCGGCGGACCTGCGGATGCAGCAGCAGGCGGTGCCGCGCTCGGTGAAGCGGGCGGCGCACGTGATTGCGGTGTCGGAGACGACGGCGCGGGATGTGGTGGAGGCGCTGGGGGCTCCGCGGGATAAGATTTCGGTGACGCTGCCGGGAGTGTCGGATAGGTTCTCTCCGGGGGGGCCGCGGCTGAGGGGGAATGAGTGGCCGGGGGCGGAGCGGCTGTCGGGGGGCTACTTGCTGTACGCCGGAAGGTTGCAGCGGCGCAAGAATCTGTCGCGAGTGCTGGAGGCGTACCAGCGACTGCACGGCCGGATGGCGGCGCCGCCGTTGGTGCTGGCGGGGGGCACGACTTCGTATTCGGCGGAGCTGGCGGAGGAGGCGGTGGCGCGGGGGATCGAGAAGCACGTGATCTTCCCGGGGTATGTGCGGGAGAGCCTGCT
>CAZWRO010000268.1:0-2843 GCA_964635365.1 uncultured bacterium
CCTTGCGGATTTGGGCCGGGATGATGCCGCAGTGGGCCTCCATCCTGGCGGAGGAGATGGTTTTAACGCCTTGCTGCGCCAGTTGCCGCAGGGAGCGTAGATAAAGGCTCAGACGAGCCAGTGTTGGCTGCGGCACCTTGTGAGTGGGTTGAGCCAAGAGCTAGACCATCCCTTACTCGTTGCCTATTTATGAGGATGTATCCGATACCAGCCGCGGGTTCGTGACTTTTTTCACGATTCAGAGGATTCTAGCGCGTCTTGGGCTTTTGGTCAATACGGTGTTTCGGGGGCAGTCGCGAGTGACCGTACATTGGGTTTGGAAGTTGGGGGGTGGAAGGCGGGGGCTCGACGGCCGCGTTCTGCGGTTACGAGATTGGGGCGTGCCGGGAGTCACGCGACGCCTCGTGCTCGGCAGGAGCGAGCTCGGTAGGGGCGAGCTCGACAGGAGTGAGCGAGGAAGCCGGCGAAGTGCGTGCTGCCCACTTGTGATCGCGCGGCGCTCTGGGGCAAGCGCTCTGAGGGAAGCGCTCTAGTGAGATTGGCTGCATTTGAGGCCTACGGGTATGGCATCCGCATCGAGTTCCGAAGCGACCTCCAATGATCCACTGACCCTGCTGCTGAACGGCCGGGAGCCGCCGGTGGCGCCGGTGGCGCCGGTCTACGAGGGGCTGGGGCCGCTGGAGTTCCATCGTATGGAGCTGCGGTGGCAGAAGTGGCGGGCGCGGCTGGAGGAGGCGGGGTTGGAGGCGCTGCCCGTCGACTATGGGACTTACTTCGACTTGGAGCTGGAGATCCACACGGATATTCTGGAGGGGCCGTATCCGCGTCCGACCTGGCTGGCGCTGCCGCGGAACGCGACGCCGGAGGAAGTGGAGGGGTGCTCGGTGGCGCGGCGTGGGGGGGAGCTGTTCTGGGTGGAGGCGGAGGGTGAGGAGTCGTGGATGGCGCCGAACGGGGAGGCCTACTTGGAGGCCTTTGTGGCCGATAGATCGCACCACTTCGCGAGGCTGTGGGAGCGGGGGCGGGAGGGGTCGGAGGGGACGGCGCGGGAGGAGTCACCGGCGCGGGGAGGCAAGCCGAGTCCGGAGAAGGCGGAGGCGGCGCTGGTGAGCGGCCGGCATGAGATGGCGGTGGTGAGCGCCCGATATGAGATGGCGCGGGCGCTGCTGGGGCGGTACCCGGATGAGCTTCCGCTTTATCTGAGTGAAGTTTCGCCCTACGGCAACTTGCTGTATGGGTTTGGGTTTCAGGGGATGATGTATGGTTTGACGGAGCGTCGGGAGGAGATGCACAGGGTGCTGGAAAGTTGGGTGCCGCGGCCTTCGGCGAGGGTGGAGGCGGAGAGGAAGCTGGGGGTGGGGATCGTATTCGTGGAGGAGTGTTTGGCTTCGGCGGATGTGATCTCGCCGCAGATGTATCTGGAGTTCTGCTTTCCTTATACGAAGCGGATGCTGGAGTTCTACGAGGGGCGGGGGTTCCGCACGGTGCTGTACTTCTCGGGCAATTTGATGCCGCTGCTGGAGCACTTGCGGGAGCTGCCGTTCACGGCCTTGTCGTTCGAGGAGGACCGGAAGGGGTATGGGATCGACCTGGCCGAGGTGCGCCGGGTGATGGGGCCGGAGCGGGTGCTGTTCGGGAATGCCGATGCGCCGTTCGTGGAGTCGGCGAGTGATGAGGATCTGCTGGCGGAGGTGAGGAGGCAGCTCGCGGTGGGAGGGGCGGAGGGTAACTTCGTGGTGTCTATCGGCAGCCCGTTCACGCCGAAGACGTCACTGGAGCGGGTGAGGTTGTTCTGTGAGTCGACAAGGCGAGTGTGAAGGCCGATCTAGCGGGTAGAATCGAGTTCGGATAGGCTTGGGCCTATCTCTTTGGATAAGCTACTGCCTATCTCTGCGGATAGGATAGTGCTTATCTTTGTAGAATATGGGTTGGCGTAACGAAGTGTGATTTCGCGCTGGTTATTGGGAGGTTAGGATGGCGGTTGCTAAGGTGAAGCTGGGCGATCTGGAGGTGAGCCGGTTGATACTGGGCGGGAATCCGTTCAGCGGTTTCAGCCACTGGAACGCCGAGGGCGATCTGGAGATGAAGAAGTATTACACCGTGGAGCGGATCAAGGCGGTGTATCGGGAGGCGGAGCGGCTGGGGATCACGACGCACATCGGCCGTTCGGATAATCACGTGGTGCGGACGCTGATGGAGTATTGGGGGGAGGGGGGCACGATCCAGTGGATCGCGCAGACGCCGCCGGAGTACGGCGGCCCGGAGCCCGGGGCGCGGAGGGGGATGGCGAACGGGGCGAAGGCGGTGTTTATTCACGGGGGGGAGATGGACCACTCGCTGAGCAAGGGGACTTTGGAGGAGATGATTCCGGTGATCAATCTGATTCACGACGCGGGGCTTCCGGCGGGGGTGGCGGGGCACCAGACGAAGGTGTTCGAGTGGGCGGAGGAGCACCTGGACTGCGATTTCTACATGTGCTCGCACTACGACCCGATCTACCGGGAGGAGTCGCCGGAGCACCTTTCGGATAGCGTGGAGGAGTTCCGGGAGGCGGACCGGGAGCGGATGACGGCGACGATTCAGAAGCTGTCGAAGCCGGTGATCCATTATAAGATCCTGGCCGGCGGGCGTAATGATCCGAAGGAGGCGTTTCGGTATACGGCCAGCAAGATGCGGCCGGGGGACGCGGTTTGCGTGGGCATGTACCCGAAGGATAAGCCGGATATGCTGGCGGAGGATATTCGGCTGTTGGAAGAAGGCCTGCGGGAAGTGGGCCAGTAGGCCGCAGGCTGACTTGGTAAGACAAAGAGAGAGCGGGCGCGAGCGCGCCCGCTCTTTTGTTG
>CAZWRO010000269.1:0-1402 GCA_964635365.1 uncultured bacterium
GGCGCGATGCGCCGGGCCGGTTTGCTTTTGGGCTTGGGTGGGTGTGGGGCTGGGGCGTGAGTGAAGGCCGGCGCCCATATCGGGGGAGGCCGCAGCAAATGACCGTGCTGCTGAGGGTTGCACAGGGCGGCTGGCACGTGCTATAATCCCGAGTCGGTGGTGCAGCATTTCCCGTGGCGAGACTCTCGCCGCTTCTCAGTTCCAGGAGAGACAAGGTATGACCGCGATAGATGAGATCGAGAAGTCGCAGCTGAAGAAGGAGGTCCCCGAGTTTGGGCCGGGGGATTTGGTGCGTGTGACGGTGCGCGTGATTGAGGGCGGGCGCGAGCGCACGCAGGCGTTCCAGGGCGTGGTGATTGCGAGGCGCAATAGCGGGCTGAAGGACACCTTCACCGTGCGCCGAGTGGCCCATGGAGTGGGTGTGGAGCGCACGTTCCTGCTGCATTCGCCACGGGTGGAGGATGTTAAGGTGCTTCGGCGCGGCCGGGTGCGCCGGGCGAAGCTGTATTATCTGCGCGGTTTGGTGGGTCGGGCGGCTCGTATCAAGGAAGATCGTCGCTCCTAGTATGACTTTGGATCAGCCTTGGAAGATAGCGGCGCTGCTTCTGCTCCTCGGCCTGTTGCGGATCGCCTGGGGATTGTGGCATCGGGCTCCGGCGCGGGTGTTCATGGTGGAGCTGCTGGACTCGGCGCTGATTGCCTTCGTGCTGGTGTTTGTGCTTATCCGCCCGTTCGTGGTGCAGGCTTTCTACATTCCTTCGGCCTCGATGGAGCCCACGCTGATGGGCCCTTGGAAGGGGCAGAGCCGGATGATGGTGTCCGTGCACGAAGGGGTTCAGGAGACTCCACGGCGCTCGCGGCAGGGGGATCGCATCCTGGTAAACAAGTTCATCTATCGCCTCAGCGCGCCCAACCGGGGGGATATCATCGTCTTTGCGGCGCCTCCTCAGGCGGTGGGCGGGAACGAGCACAAGGATTTCGTGAAGCGCCTGGTCGGGCTGCCGGGAGACGAGATTCATATCCGCAGTGGGGAGGGTGTCTACATAAACGGCCGGAGGCTGGAGGAGCCGTCCACGGTGGCGGTGCCTGGGTACGACTGGCCGTTGGATGAGTTGGGGTTTCCCAGTGAGGAGCCGTATCGGGTTCCCGAGGAGAGCTACTTCGTGCTGGGGGACAATCGGAATGACAGCAATGACAGCCATCGCTGGCGGGACCCGGTGACCGGCGAGGCGCGGCCGGACTTGGCGGCGTCGCGGGTGCTGGGGAAGGCGATGGCGATTTTCTGGCCTCCCCCGAGGATCGGGTTGACGCAGGACAATCATGACGTGAGGCTGGCACCGGAGGCGGTGCAGGCGAGCGCGGGGGGAACGGCCGAGGCGGCGGGATTGCCTTAACCTTGAGC
>CAZWRO010000269.1:1412-2797 GCA_964635365.1 uncultured bacterium
GGTGGGGGGCGGGGGAAGGCGGCGAAGGGTTCCGGACGAGGAGGCGTCGTGCGGGGGCTTTGGCAGACGGAGAGCAAGCTGCGCCGGCAGGGCTTCGAGCACATTGCAGGGGTGGACGAAGCGGGGCGTGGACCTCTGGCCGGACCGGTGGTGGCGGCGGCGGTGATGCTCCCGGAGCGGTGCCGACTGAGCGGGCTGGGGGATTCGAAGACGCTGACGGCGGAGGCCAGGGAGCGGCTGTTCGAGCTGATCTGGCAGCGGGCGGTGGCGGTGGGAGTGGGCCTGGCGGACGCGCGGACGGTGGATCGGGTGAATGTGTTGGAGGCGACGCTGCTGGCGATGCGGGGGGCGATCGACCAACTGCGCCCGAGGCCGGACATGGTGTTGGTGGACGGCCGGACGGTGCCGGACGGGGTGGTCCGCGGGCGGGCGATTGTGGGGGGGGACGGGAGTTGTGCGGCGATTGCGGCGGCGTCGGTGGTGGCGAAGGTGGCGCGGGATAGGATGATGCGGGAGCTGGACGAACGGTATCCGGGATATGGTTTCGTGCAGCACAAGGGGTACGCGACGCGGGAGCATCTGTCTCGGCTGTATGCGCTGGGGCCGTGCCCAGAACACCGGGTGACGTTCGCTCCCGTGCGCGCGCTGGTACAGGGGCGCCTGGATTTGTATGAGGCGATCGATGGCAAGCAGTGACAAGGGTCCTGGCCTATCCGTATGCTTAAATTTCGCAGATCAGTCCCCGAGGTTGTAGAGCTATGAAGCGTTGGTCTCGTTACACGGAGAGCAGGCAGGCACGATCGACAGATAGGTTGACGCGGAGATTCGGGAAGTATGGGCTCGTCGTGGGGGTGGCGAAGCGCGCGCAGGATTTGAAGGAACGAATTGACAGCAAGCTGGAGCCCGGTGGGGGCGGGTTGATTAACCGGGCGATCAGGGAGATTTCCCGAGGAGAAGTCCGTATCAGGGGCCCGAAGTCAGAAGAAGAGTCTGACTAGAAGCTGTTTCGTAACCTCCTCTGGAGGTTGCGAAACAGCATAGGAAGGAACTGTTTCACTTGAGGCTGTGAAACAGCACAGCGGGGGCGGCGGGCTTTGGCAGGCGCATTTCAGGCCAGCACATGGGCCGGCCAGCCAACCGATCTGGGGTTATGAAATGTGCTTTAGAGGGTTTTTGGGCCGATGGCCGATAGGCGCGACTACTACGACACTCTGGGCGTGGGGCGGACCTCCTCGCAGGAGGAGATAAAGCGGAGCTTTCGCCGCCTGGCGCGCCGCCACCATCCCGACGTCAATCCCAACGACTCCGAGTCGGAGGCCCGGTTCAAGGAGATCGCGGAGGCCTACGAGGTGCTGGGGGACCCCGAACGGCGGGCGATGTACGAC
>CAZWRO010000270.1:0-2767 GCA_964635365.1 uncultured bacterium
TCCTCGTGATCGAAAAGCTCCTCGCCGTGGTCGGAGCTGATCACCACCAGGCAGTTGTCGAAACCGACGGCTTCCCTAGACCCCTCGAGTAACGTGCCCGTCCAGCGGTCGGCGTAGCGGACCTCCTCGGCATAGAGGGCGCGGCAGTACTCCCGGTAGCGCGCCTTCGAGCTTTCGGGGAACCCCCGCGCCCTATCGTACCAGAACTGCCGTTGGGTGGGCCAGGCCTGACGATAGCGTTCCTTCAACTCGGCGGGAGTGTCCGGCGAATCATACGGGGTATGAGGATCGATGTAGTGCACCCATAGGAAGAACGGCTCGCGCCGGTTGAGCCGGAGCCAGGAGAGGGCGTTGCGGGTGACGGTCTCGGCGCGCGTGCGGAAGTTCTGCAGTTCCGGGTCAGCCTCATTTCGGAAGTGGTCGAACCCCCGGTCCCACCCACGGTTGGCCGCGAGGAAGTAGTTCGTCAATTCGGCGGCGGTGGTGTAGCCCGCGTCTCGAAGCTGTTCGGGCAGGAGCGGAATCCCTTCCGGCAGCGTCGCCGAGTCGGTGTACCAGTCGTGCAGTTCGGCGCCCAAGGCCTTCATGCCGCACTCGGCCGGTGTGGACTGGGTGAAGATGCTGGCGAACGAGGTCAGAGTCCAAGGCGACGAAACGTAGGCCGCGTCGTAGCGGGTGGCCTCCTGCGCAAAAGAGTCAAGGCTGGGGGTGAGATCTCGATCGCTGCCATAGCAGCCCAGGTGATCTGCGCGAAGCGCGTCGATGGTGATGAAGACGATGTTGGGCCGTCCGTCCGCGGGATCGCGCGCCGCCGCCAGCGGCCCTCTCTGCACCGCGGCCGCCAGCCAGAGCGCCGCCGGCGCCAGTGCCAGCACGCTCAGCGCCGCTCCCAGCAGCCGCCTCGTGGGAACGGCGGTCGCTTGCTGGTCGCCCGATCCTCGCCGCGACCGCGCCCACGCCAGCAGGATCGAAAGCAGCGCGCCCACGAGCCATCCCACAGCGGCGGGACGCATCGCGTAGGTCAGGCTCAACCACGGCCAGGCCAGCGACCCGCGCAGGAGGCCGATCCCCAACCCGATCGAGGTCCCCAGCAGCGCCCCGTTTCTCGTCGTCGCCGCGTATCGTCTCATGCCCCGCTCAAGCTCCCTGTCGGCTCCGCTCCCTCCGGCGAGGCCGCGAGACTGTATTCGCCGCAGTCCCACCGTTGGCCTTGCCGCGGGAGGACTCTCCCCGTGGAGAGGATGCCATAGCTGCTTGCGGAGGTCCAATCGACAGCGCGCCTTCATTGGCCCCGGAGCGACCGCCGAAGGAGTAGGTGCGACGACAGAGCAGGCGGTGGCCCCCAAATCCACCTCTCCCGGCGCAGGGCGTCAATTGGCAGAGGGGTCGACTCGGGGCGGGGTGGAAGAGAGGGAAACGGAGCATACCACCCCATGCGGCTGCGGTGATGGCGACGAGGACCGGGCCGAAGGCGACTCGTGCGGCGGTCCGAGGAGGCGGGAACGGTAATTGAGATCAAGTACATGAAGCCGGACGAGGTCGAGCGTCTCCGCGAGCTGGACGTCTCTGAGGACGGAGACATCGTCTATAAGTGGATCGACGGCGAAGTCGCGGCGGTGCCCGAGAAATGGCAGAGACGCCGGTGGAGTGATGAAGAGTGCAGCCGGCGTATCAGAGTGATACGCAACGAACTGATAAGTGGGGAGATCGTCGTAATCGGCGCGTTCGATGGCGGCACGCTTGTGGGCCTCGCCACTTTCCGCGCAGGCTTGAGCCCTGGCATGTCTGAGTTCGCAGGGCTGTGGGTCAGTCGCAGCCATCGCCGTCAGGGAGTGGCGACGCGGCTGGCGCAGGAAGTGGAGAAGCTCGCGCGCGACGCCGACTCGAAGGCTCTCTACGTTTCTGGCTGCCCGTCACGCTCGGCTGTCGGCTTCTACCGCAGTCGCGGCTTCCGCCCTACCCTGGATGTGAACAAAGAGCTGTACGAACGCGAGCCGGAAGATATTCACATGGTGCTCAACCTGGGGTGAATGTCAGGCTGCTTCGCACGATGTAGACCCAGTAAGGCATCATGCCAGGAACGTTGTGGCTCCCCACTACGGGCAGCTGCTCGAACTTCCACGACCAGTTCGCAATGATTTTCAAGCGCGCATCTGGCGCCTCTGAGGGAGAGTATCAGAGAAAGGCGAGGGCGCGGCGGGTCCCAGCTTTTCAGTGGGCCGTTGAGTTCAAGCGGCTGCTCGACTCGGGCGAGGCGAAGAATCGGGCAGAGATCAATTTTGGAACACTTCAGAGTATCCGGGGCAGCGGGGAACTCATGATTCGGAGGAAAGCAGCTTGTCTATGCCCTCCGCCGCCACCTTCGCATCGGCAATGGCAGTGACGGCGTCGACGTTCAGATTCACGATGTCTCCGCCGGCAAAGACCTTCGGCAGGGTCGTCCGCCCGTCTTCGTCCACCTTGACCTTCCGCCTCTCGGTGAACTCAAGGTTCGCCATCATGGAATCCGGAATGAACGAGAAATCGGTACCCTGGCCGATGGCCTCTATGATCATGTCGCCCTCGAGGAACATCACCTGGTCCTCGTAGAAGCTGGGACTGAATCTGCCATCTTCGTCGAAGACGGACTTCACCTTCTTACATGCGAGGCCCTTCACCTCACCGCGGTCGTCCAGGACAACCTCCTTGGGCCCCCAAGCCGGGTGGAATGCTACGCCCTCCTCCTTGGCCTCTTCGATCTCGTCTTCGCTTGCCGGCAGCTCCTCCC
>CAZWRO010000271.1:0-2767 GCA_964635365.1 uncultured bacterium
CATGAAGAGGCCGCTGACGAAGAAGGGGGCGCTGATGCGGAGGGCCTCGGGGAGGTAGGCGGCTTCGAGGAGGTGGCCGGCGAGCCAGGGGCCGAGGATGGTGCCGAGGCCGCCGTAGGCGAGGAGCTTGCCGACTTGGAGGGCGCGGCGGTCGGGCTCGGTGTATTCCTGGATGATGAAGTTCTGGATGGGGATCCAGATGCCGGCGCCGACGAGGTCGTGGAGCAGCCAGACGATGGAGGCGCCGGCGAAGCCGGGCATGAAGGCGGAGGCGGAGAGGATGATGCCCTCTACGGTGAGGGTGCCGATGTAGGCCGCCTTGAGCCGCTTGATGCGAAAGGCGCCGGCGAGGAGGAGGGGCAGGGCGATGGTGACGCGGTGGAGGCCCATGACCCAGGAGACGGCGTACTCGCTGACGCCGAACTTTTTGGAGAAGAAGAGGGGCATGATGAAGCAGTGGCTGGTGGTGAAGCCGATGTTGAAGATGAAGAAGGAGATGAGTATGACCTTGAGGTTCCGGTGCATGTCGAGGGAGAAGAGGTCGCGGAGGCGGCCGGGCTGGGGGGCCTGGTGGTGGTCTCGGGGGCGCTCGCGGAAGAAGGCGTAGAAGAGGACGAAGGCGGCGGCGAGCAGGAGGCCGCCGAGGCGGAGGTTGCCGGAGGCGCCGAGGGCGAGGACGGTGGCTCCGCCGAAGGTGAGGCCGGCGAAGGTGAGGCCGGCGAGGAGGGTTCCGGCGGCCTGGAAGAGGAACTCGAAGCCGCGGGTTTTGCCGATGAAGTCCATGAAGCGGCCGCGCTGTTCCTCGTAGAGGACGACGGGGTGGAGGGTGTCGCGGGTGAGGAACATGGCTTCGCGCAGGGTCTTGAAGAGGGTCTGTCCGAGGAGGGAGGCGCTGGTGGGAGTGAGCCAGAGGGCGAGCGCGCTGCCGCCGAGGGCGAGGCCGTAGAAGGGCTTGCGGCCCCAGAGGTCGGCCATGCGGCCCATGAGGATGCGGAGGAGGAGCATGCCGGCGGCGGCGATGGCGAAGATGTTGGCCATGCTCTGATAGGAGAGGCCGCACTCGTCCAGGTAGTAGGGGAGCACGAACTCGTAGATTCCCGTGGCGGCGCCGAAGAGCACGGAGACGGCGAGGACGGTCTTGATGTTTCGGTTCACACGGAGTTCTCGGGCATAGAAATGGCGCTCGCCGTCGGGCGAGCGCGGCCTGACCATCAGCTTCTGTTCGTCGTACTAGAGTCCTTCAGGCCGGCGTTGCGGTCGTCGCTGAGGTGGCCGCGGGGCGGCGCGGCCGAGGAAGCCGACTACAGGATCAGGCAGGCTGGGGCTGCTCGCCGGTGACGGGAGGGGTGGTTTCGGCCTCCGGGGTGGGTGCGCCTTCGACCTCTTCTTGGGGGGCGGGCGCGGGTGGCTCCGGTTGGGCGGGAAGCTGCTCGCCGCGCATGATGGCGCGGATTTCCTCGCCGGAGAGGGCCTCCCTGACGAGGAGTTCGGCGACGACGGCGCGCACTTGATCGGTGTGCTCCGAGAGGAGCTGGCGGGCGCGCTGGTAGCAGTCTTCGATGATGGTGGCGACTTCTTTGTCGATGGCGGAGGCGATCTGCTCGGAGTAGTTGCGGTCTTCCATGATGTCGCGACCGAGGAAGGGCTGCTCGGACTTGCGGCCGAGGCTGACGGGCCCGAGGGTTTCGCTCATGCCGAAGTCGGTGACCATGCGGCGGGCCATCTCGGTGGCCTTCTTGAGGTCGTCGGCGGCGCCGGTGGTGATTTCCTGAAAGATGATCTCTTCTGAGACGCGACCGCCGAGGAAGACGGTGATGCGCTCGTGGAGCTCGCTGCGGCTCATGATGTAGCGGTCTTCGGTGGGGAGCTGAAGGGTGTAGCCGAGGGCGAGGCCGCGCTGGAGGATGGATACTTTGTGGACGGGGTCGGCGTGCGGAAGGAGCTCGGCCAGGACGGCGTGGCCGACCTCGTGGTGGGCGAGGACGTTTCGCTCGTGATCGGAGATGATGCGGCTCTTGCGCTCGGGGCCGGCGACCTCGCGCTCGATGGCGTCTTCGAAGTCGAGCATTGCGATCTTGGAGCGGTCGCGGCGAGCGGCGAGCAAGGCGGCTTCGTTGGCCATGTTGGCGAGGTCGGCGCCGGAGAAGCCGGGGGTGCGCCGGGCGATGATGTCGAGGTCGACAGCTTCTTCCAGGGGCTTGTCCTTGGAGTGGACTTTGAGGATGGCGGCGCGGCCTTTGAGGTCGGGGTTGTCGACGTGGATGCGTCGGTCGAAGCGGCCCGGCCGCAGGAGGGCGGGGTCGAGGACGTCGGGACGGTTGGTGGCGGAGATGAGGATGACGCCGGAGTTGGGATCGAAGCCGTCCATTTCGACCAAGAGCTGATTGAGGGTCTGCTCGCGCTCGTCGTGGCCGCCGCCGAGTCCGGCGAAGCGCTGACGTCCTACGGCGTCGATCTCGTCGATGAAGATGATGCAGGGGCGGTTGGCTTTGGCCTGGTCGAAGAGGTCGCGGACGCGGGAGGCGCCGACGCCGACGAACATTTCGACGAACTCGGAGCCGCTCATGTGGAAGAAGGGGACTCCGGCTTCACCGGCGACGGCCCTGGCCAGCAGCGTTTTGCCGGAGCCGGGCGGGCCGACGAGGAGGACTCCCTTGGGGATGCGGGCGCCGAGGAGTTGGAATTTGCGAGGATTCTTGAGGAACTCGACGACCTCCATGAGCTCGGCCTTGGCCTCGTCGACACCGGCGACGTCGTCGAAGGTGAC
>CAZWRO010000272.1:0-2761 GCA_964635365.1 uncultured bacterium
CGCTATATCCGACCGGCCTTCATCCGCCGCCTCGCCGACCTCGCCACCCAGGCCGGCGGCCTGCCCTTCGCCACCGACACCGTCACCCTCTACAAGCACAAACGCCACACCCTCTTCGCCCACCTCGAAACCGCGGCCGCCCACGGCTTCACGCGGGAGACGTTGGGCTGTCCCGTGCTCATCGCCGATGGCCTCCGATCCACCGGTGTCGAAGTCGAGGTGCCCGACGCCACGGAGATGGAGACCTGCATCGTCGGCCAGGCGATCTACGACGCCGACGTGATGATCAACGTCGCCCACTTGACACTGCACCCGGAGTTCCCCGTGGGCTGCGCGCTGAAGAACATCGGCATGGGGTGTATCACGCGGGAGATGAAGCTGCGCGTCCACGGCACCGACGTGCACCCGAACTTCGACGCCTCGAAATGCATCCTCTGCGGCCACTGCCTGCGCATGTGCCCCGGCAACGCCTTCACCCTGAAAAATCGCAAGATTCGCTTCGACGAAAGCCTGTGCGTGAGCTGCGCCGACTGCTTCTCCTGGTGCGAAGGCGGCGCGCTGCGCATACCCTGGGGCGAGGAGAGTCAGATCGTGCAGCGCCGCACGTGTGATGCGACGCGTGCCGTGCTCTCCACCTTCTCCCCCGGAAAAGTCATCCACTTCGTCATCGCCCTCGACATCACGCCGGGGTGCGACTGCATGGGCACGCGGGACCTGCCCATCGTGCCCGACCTGGGTATCTTCGCCTCCACCGACCCGATTGCGGTTGACATGGCCGCCCTCGACGCCATGCAGGCCGCAGCGGGCTATCCGGGCAGTCAGATCGACGGCACCGAAGGGGCCAAGCCGGGCGGAGACAAGCTCGCCGAGATCTGGCCGACCCTCGATATCGAGGCCTACCGACGAATCCTGGCAAAATCGGGCCTCGGGAACCTGAAGTACCGACTGACACGAGTGTAATCTTCGTCTAGGGGGAAAGAGCAATGAGATCAGGGCTGCTCCTGCTGTTACTGGGTGTGCTGCTGGCGGGGTGTAGCGCCCCTAGGCCTGAGTTTCGTGAAGTCGAGATCGGATCAATTCCAGTCGACTGTCTCGGCGATCCGGTCGCGGAGGCCCACGGCTGGCACCTGGCCTTTGTTGTCCCTCAGGGTACGCCGCCGTCTGCCGCCGTCTGGCTCGATGGTGAGTTGGGTCCCGTATATGAGGGTGCTGGCGAGGGTTATCCCATCTTCAGCCCGGACGGCCGGCGTTTGGCCCATGTGACAGGCCGGGGCGACAAGCAGCTAGTAGTCGTAGACGGTGAGGCAGGCCCGGAGTACGAGGGCATCATGGAGGGGAGTCTTATCTTCAGCCCCGACAGCCGACACGTCGCCTATGCCGCGCACAACGGAGACACGTGGCTTGTCGTGCTGGACGGCGAGCCGGGGCCGGAATACGAGGTGATTCGAGACCTCACCTTCAGTCCCGACGGACAGCGGCTAGCATACGCGGCAGGAGAAGAAAATGAGTGGCTTGCAGTTGTGGACGGGGAGCCAAGACAGGCGGACGAGCCGCATGACTTCCTGTTCAGCCCTGACAGCCGGAGACTTGCCTATCTAACCACACGGCACATGCGGAGAGTCGTTATCGTCGATGCGCCAGAAACCATTCGAGGGTGGCGGGTCGCCGCGGTGCCATTTGTCGAGGAGGTTGTAGTCGTAGACGACCAACCCGGGCGAGTGTATGACGGCATCATGGAGGGCAGTACTATCTTCAGCCCCGACGGACGACACGTCGCCTATGCCGCCTGGAACGGACAGAAGTGCATGGTCGTCGTGGACGGCGAGCCGGGGCCGGAGTACGACGCCATCTTGGAGGGCACTCCGGTCTTCAGTCCCGACGGCCAACATGTCGCTTACGGGGCGCAGAACGGGGATAAGTGGACGGTCGTGCTGGGCGGCGAGCCGGGGCCCCAGTATGACAGGATCATGCAGGGCACTCCTGTCTTCAGCCCCGACGGCCAACATGTCGCCTATGCCGCGCAGAACGGCGGCAAGTGCCTTGTCGTGGTGGACGGGGAGCCGGGGCCGCAGTATGACGACGTCATGTACGGCCCTCCTGTTTTCAGTCCCGACGGCCAACATGTCGCCTACGCCGCGCAGAATGGCGACAAGTGGATGATCGTGGTGGATGGCGATCCGGGGCCAGAGTATGACGCCCTCCTGGACGTCACCACTTTCTTCAGCCCCGACGGCGGACGGGTAGCCTATGCCGCCCGGAACGGCAACGAGTGGATGGTCATCGCAGATGGTCAGGCGGGGCCGGAATACGGCGGCATCGCGGTGGGTCATTCTTTCTTCAGCCCCGACGGCCAACATGTCGCCTATGCGGCGCAGAACGGCGACAAGTCCCTTGTCGTGGTGGACGGCGATCCGGGGCCGCAGTATGACGACATCATGCAGGGAACTCCTGTCTTCAGTCCCGACGGCCGACGCGTCGCCTATGCGGCTCTGGATGCCGACACGTGGCTGGTCGTTGTGGACGGTCAGACAAGCCCGAAATATGACCGCCTGGTCGCCAACGGCCCCTCGTTCCACGAAGATGGGACATTGGAGTTTCTCGCCGAGCGCGACGGCGCCCTGTACCGCGTGACCGTGCCGCAGGAGGAGTAGACAGACTTATCCAGCATGGCCTCGCGCCGCAGGGCTAAACGTCGTTGCGGGGCGGTTAGAAGTCGGCCGCGTCTCCCGCGCCCAGCACGCTCAGATGATGCGTGTCGTTC
>CAZWRO010000273.1:0-2753 GCA_964635365.1 uncultured bacterium
CTGAAGGAGCTGGTGGCGGTGGAAAGGGTGGAGCTGAAGGAGCTGAGGACGCCGCTCACGGAGGCCACGCCGGAGAGCGGGGCGCCGGAGGCGTTGACCCAATGGGGGAAGGCGGTGGTGCGGCGGACTTCCTCGTCTAGCTTCGGGTAGAGCTCCTGGAACTGCTCGATGACGCGGTCGGCGACGCCGAGGGTGATGGCGTAGACCAAGTAGTGCTCCCACAAGATGACGGCGGGGGCCGGGTATTCCTTGATCTGCGAGAAGTCGTTGATATAGCGCCGGAAGGCCTGCCATTGATGGAGATCGTGCGCGGCCTCGCGGGTGCGGCGAAGGAGGGCGAAGCTTGCCGGCACGAGGACGAAGCCGAGGACTCCGGAGGCGAAGAAGAAGGGGGCCTGGAGCGTGCCGCCGAGGACAATCGAGAGGATGAAGGTGATGAAGCCGAGCGCGACGCTGACGCCGGCCGCCCGCTTGCTGGCGGGATCGACGACGGTGGTGCGCTTTGCTTCGGACTTGGCCATCTTCTGCCAGGCCTTGAATCGGCCGCGGTAGGCGGCGGGATGGCTGCGCGCATTCTTCTGGAAGGTGTCGAGGGAGACGAGGTCTCCGGTTGCGTCGTTGAAGATGATGCTGTGTACGAGGTAGCGCTCTGAGGGCAGCAGCTCTTCGCCGTGGTCGGGCACCCGCTCGATGACGTATTCCTGCTCGGTGGATTCGCCCAGGAGGCCGCCGAGACGTTGGTAGGTCCTGGTGGTCACGATGAGCTTGAGGGCGCCGCGCCGCACCAGGTCCATGAGAGTGGCGGTCATGTCGCGGGGGCCTATTTGGCCCCAGTTCCAGAGGAAGGCCACTTCGTTCGGGGTCCAGTCGGACGGGGGGTCGCGGAGGTACTGGATGGGGTTCGCTTCCTGGTATTCCCGGCCGTAGGTGAAGTAGAGCTTGAGCCATGTGGCGAGGCTGACGAGGATGAAGAGTGCGGGCAGGCTCCAGGTGAGGAGAAGCTGTCGCTTGGCTTGGGTTCGCTGCTCGTTTGCGCGGCGCGCCCAGCGGTCCTCTGCGGCGAGGATGGAATCGAGGACGACTGCATCGTCGGAGCGCGGGCTGTAGGCGATGGCGTCGCGGGGGAAGAGGAGGCGCACCTCGAGCATCTCGTGCGGCGGGAGCGGGTCGCAGGTGAACTCAACCGCGCCGTCGAGGAGGTTGATGTTGCCCCAAGGGACGCCGTGGGCCCAGGCGCGAATGTCGGCCCGCGAAACGGCTCCGGGCAGGGCTACGGTGATGTGAGTTACGTCGGAGCGGACGCCCCACTCGGCGCCGATGAACTTCCAGTAGAGCTCGGAGTAGTCGGCGTGTCGTTGGACGGCGCCGATGACATCGTACTCGACCACGAAGGTGCGCGTTTCGTCGGTGGCTTCGTAGTACCAATCGGCGCGGAACTGACCTTGGGAGGAAGTGTGGTAATAGG
The DNA here is from genome assembly GCA_964635365.1 of uncultured bacterium. GTDB lineage: Bacteria > Armatimonadota > Hebobacteria > Hebobacterales > Hebobacteraceae > CAZWRO01. Next base: position 1,466 of record CAZWRO010000273.1, read on the forward strand.
TGCCGATGGCTCCGCCCGGCACTTTACGATAGGCGTTGCCGCCCTCGGAGACGGTGAAGTTCTTGACGCGGACGCCGGAGGGCAAGGGAATCTCCCGCCAAGCCTCGTGGAAGGTGCCGCGGAAGGCGTAGTCGCGCGACTCCCGCACGTGCATGGAGCCGTCGGTCCTGATTTCGGCGGCGATGTCGGTGGTGGTGAAGTGGTAGCTCTTCGCCCACGCGGGAGAGGCGAGGAGCAGGAGGAGAAGCAGCAAGGGAGTGACGCGCTTCATCATGGTTCGGGTCCTCGACCTTCGATGCCGGAGGTGGTCACTTCATTAGTTATAGTACCATTGAGAAGGACGCAAAGCCAACGCGGAGGCAAAACTTGGCCCGACGACGGGGCAGAGGAGCGAGGGTTCGCGCGGTCGAATGGGGCGAGGCCACATTCGGGGAGGGAGGGGCGCCTCGAAGGTAGCAGGCGTTGGGGAGGCGAAAGAGTCGGCGATGTTAGCGCGTATCGATAGCGGCGCAGTGCTGGGGATCGAAGCCCATCTCGTTCAAACGGAGGTGGACGTCGGGTCGGGTCTGCCGAAGGTGACGATAGTGGGCCTGCCCGATGCCGCGGTGCAAGAGGCGCGGGAACGGGTGGCCTCCGCCATTCGGAACTCCAACTTCTCGTTTCCGGCCGGTCGCGTGACGGTGAACCTGGCCCCGGCGGATATTCGGAAGGAGGGACCGTCCTTCGATCTGCCGATCGCGCTGGCGGTGCTGGCGGCAACGGAGCAGATCGCGGGAAGCGATATGGATGATCTGGTGGCGGTGGGGGAGCTGTCGCTGGATGGGTCGGTGCGGTCGATTTCGGGGGTGCTGCCGATTGCGCTGGCGGCGAGAGCGGCGAATCGGGCGGGGCTGATCGTGCCGGTGGCGAACGCGGCGGAGGCGACGGTGGTGGAGGGGCTGGACGTGTACCCGGTGCGGACGCTGTGGGAGGCGGCGGAGGTGGTGGCGCAGCCGGAGCAGCGGGAGCCGGCGCCGTCGTCGGCGGGGGATTGGGAGCTGTCCGACCCGCAGTATGAGATTGACTTCTCGGAGGTGAAGGGACAGCCGCACGTGAAGCGGGCGCTGGAGGTGGCGGCGGCGGGCGGACACAATGTGGTGATGGTGGGGCCGCCGGGGGCCGGGAAGACGATGCTGACGATGCGGCTGCCGACGATTCTCCCGCCGCTGCGGATGGAGGAGGCGCTGGAGGTCACGAAGATCTACAGCATCAGCGGCAGGCTCCCGAGCGGGATGGGCTTGATGACGAG
>CAZWRO010000274.1:0-2733 GCA_964635365.1 uncultured bacterium
TGGGGCGCGCGGGGCTACATGAGGCTTTGCAGGAGCGACAGGTCGCCGGACACCGTAAGTCGGCCCGCATCCCACAGAACCCTCATGTCCGCTTCGCCGCGCAGGAGCGCGAGGAGGTCCTCGGCGGAGGCCTGGAAGGTGAGATCCGGGTTCTCGACGGCGCCGGCGCCGGACTCGCACCGGCCACCGGCCGTCCGCAGCCACCATAGACCGGCGCGGGGGCCGGTGGCTTCGATCTGAACGCTGGTGTCCCGGTCTACGAGCCACTGTATCTCCGGCCAGGAGCAGATGCCGGACCAGATGCGGTCCAGTGCGGCGTGGGTGTCCTCTGGCATTTCCTCCTCCGTCATTCCGGTGAGCAGGGGGCTGCGCACCACGAAGTTGTGCCGTTCGCCACCGGCGAGGGACAACGAACCATATACCGCGACGCGGAAAGGCCCTTGGGGAGCCAGTAGCTGTAGGTCGCGCGTGACCGGCAGGTCGCTGTCGAAAGCGCTCAGGGTGGCGCGGGCGAAGCCAGCGGGAGTTTCGACGACGACGCGACCGGAGATGCGCTCCTCTTCGCCGAGGCCCGAGGGCAGGCCGGGTGAGGAGTCGTAGCTGGTCAGCGGGGCCCGCGCGTCGGTGGCGCGGCGTAGAATGCTGGCGGCTTGGGCGGCGCCTTCGCTCGTGTCCTCCTCGGACAGCACAGAGGATGGTCCGCCGATGGAGAGATGGAGCTGGAGTTCGGCTCCGGCCATGACGCGGCACCCGGAGGCGGGGGGAGCGACGGCGGGTCCGGCGAGATCGATGCGAGCGGGCGGGCTGTGGTGGGGCATGGGCGCGGGCGGCAAGGCGGTCACCGTGGCGCTGAGTTGGGGGAGCCAGTCGGCGAGGGCGGAGGAGGAGTAGGAGAAGACGACGAATCCGTCGGCGCCAGCTTCGCGTGAGACGTCGATCTGGTCGATGAGGGCAGAGGCTGAATCGAGACGGTAGGCGCCGAGTCCGGCGTAGACGGGAACGGCACCGCGGGTTGCTCCGAGCTGGGCGGATAGCAAGCGGCTGACTTCCTCGCGGTCTCGACTATAGTCCATGGGACAGACGAAGTCGAGCAGGCCGGCGCTCACCCAGGCCGGCCACTCCTGGGCCACGTCGTCGCGGGCCGCGTCGAGGTCAGGCCAGGCCGCAAGGGAGACGAAGGCGTCGGGCTTGGCGCGGCGCACCTCGTCGCTGATCTCTTCGGCCAGGTCGGTGAGGAGCGCGCGCCTCCAGGCCTGCCAGCGATCCGCGTAAGGCCCGCCGGGAAGAACGTCGTCCGGCCAGGCCTGGACGTGCACGCTGGTTTCTCTCTGGAACCTGGCCTTGCAGCGGTCGCAGAAGCAGTAGTTCCGATTGGGGAATCTTAGGTAGTCGAGGTGGAGGCCTGCGATGTCGTAGTCGCGCACGAGCTCGACGGCGGCTTCCCGCTCCAGCCTGCGGTTCTCGGGATGGGAGGGGCAAAGCCAGTCGACGCCGACCTCAGGGTCGTCGCGGCCGAGCTGGCCGAGATGGTTGCGCTGGAGACGGCCGGCGGCCTCCAGCTCCTGAATGGATTCGCCGGAGGAACTGAGTAGGGCAAGATTGATGCGCCAGACGTGCAACTCGAGGTTGTGCTGGAGGGCGGCGGAAGCGGCGGCGGCGAGCTCGTCGCCTCCGGGGGAGCCGCCCTGGGCTCGCGCGAGCACGGTGCTGGGGTAGAAGGCGACATCGCCGGTGCTGACATTGACGAACAAGGCGTTGAAGCCGTTATCGGCGAGCGATTGTATGATCTGAGGCCAGTCGCGATCCCAGCCGCTTTCGATCCAGACACCTCGCAGCTCGCCGCGGCGCGACTGGGCAAGGGCCGGGAGGGACAGACAGAGGACCAGCAGGATGATGAAGATGAGCGGCCGCGAGGTGTGCATTGCCTTGCTTCCTCCTAGCTATGGGACGGTGGGAGGTTTCGTTCTGAAGTGGTGGGGGTCCTTTCGGGCGGAGAAGAGGGGGGGAGCGTGGGCGCGGCGTATGGAAGCGAGGTTGGGTTGAAAGGGCGATGAGATGACGTCGAGGGAGCGCGTGGAACGTGCCTTTCGGCACGAAGAAGCGGACCGGGTGCCGCGGTACGAGCAGTCGGTGTCCTGTCCTGTCGCCTCGGAGATTATGGGGCGGCGGATGCGCACGGCGGGAGGCCGGATACGCTGGGAGGAGACCTCGGCGCGGTGGGAGAGCGAGGAGGCGTGGCGGGATTATGTGGGCCATCTCTTGGAGGATGTGGGCGATCTGATCCAGGAGCTGGATTTCGACATCTGCGGCGTGCCGTGGCGGCACGCGGCGAGGCCGGCGGCGAAGCTCGATGACCACACGTTCCGTTATGAGGAGGCGGAGGCGGAGGTGTGGTCGGTCTACCGCTACGACGAGGTGAGCGACGTCTTCGACGAGGTGGACTCGAGCGTAAGGCGAGAGGGGATTCCCGCGATTGAGCGGATGGTGGTGTCGGCGGAGCGGTGGGCGGAGGAGGCGCAGCCTCCGACGCGGGAGACGTATGCTGACTTGCTGACGCTTGCCGAGCGCGCGGGAGGGGACCGGTGCCTGAAGTCGGGAGAGGGATTCCTGATGATCCCGCTGGAGGCCGCGTGGCTGGAGGCATGTGCGCAGCGACCGGACCTGGTGGAGCGGTATCTCGATGCGGAGATGCAGCAGGCGCTGGTGGCGATTCCGGTGGTTCCCACGATGGGG
>CAZWRO010000275.1:0-2731 GCA_964635365.1 uncultured bacterium
GATGATCGAGGAGCCGATCATCTCCTCGGGAACGTCCAGGTCGAAGAATCTGAGAATGGAGGGGGCGATATCGTAGATCTGGTAGAGGTCGGCGCGCCGGGGCGACCGGTCGGCCCCGGGGTCCCAGACGAAGACCCCGTCTTCCATGTGGTTGGCGTCATCGGGGCCGGTGTCGTTCTCCCGGAGGTGGTTTGAGCCCACGCCCACGGAGCCGGCCGAGCGCCAGTCGAGGTTGCCGAAGTAGACGATCAGGTCGGGTGGGATGTTGTTGACCTGGCGGTAGACCTGCTCGGCGCGGAAGACGCGCGTGCCTATGGGCTTGCCCTCCTCATCGCCGAGGCCTTCCAACTTGGCCGTCAGCTCCTGTCGAAGTCCTTCGTAGGCGCCGGGCGGGATGCAGCCCTGGGGCTCTCGTCCCTGGACGTTGAAGAAGACCCGGCCGTAGTAGCCGCCTTCTCCCCAGGCCTTGGTGTTGGGCCAGTCGATCATATCGGGGGTCAAGCGGGTGCGCTCCCGCGGCTGCTCCTTCAGCGTCAGGTAGCCCTGCTCTTGGAGCCACTCGTTGATGCAGATGGCGCCGTCCATGGCCTTCGCGCCGTGATCCGAAACCACCATCACGGAGGCGCCCTCTCCGGCCGCCTCCATGGTTTTCCCGAGCTCCTCGTCGAGGTTGATGTAGTAGTCGTGCAGCACGTGCTCGTAGGGGTTTCCGGCTTCGTAGAGCCGATGGGTCGGGTCGCAGTAGCGCCAGAAGCCGTGGTGGAGGCGGTCCGGTCCCATCTCCACCATCATGGCGAAGTCGAAGTCATCGGCCTTGAGCAGCGCGCGAAAGGCCCGGAAGCGCGCCTGCGTCATCTTTTTGACCGATTCCAGCAGAGCCGCCTTGTCTTCTGTGCGGAAGTTCTTGACGTCGATGATGTAGTCGCCTCCGGCGGCCTGGTCCAGCAGCCCGCGCAGGCCGTCGGGGTAGGTGAAGGGGACGTCCTTGCCGGGCGCCATGAAGCCGGAGATGAGGATGCCGTTGAGGGGCTTGGGGGGATAGGTCTGGGGAACGCCCATCACCAGAGACTTCAGGCGGTTGCGCGATAGGTAGTTCCAAACGGTGCGGGCCTTGATGGAGGCGGCATTCGCCACCTTGAGGGAATCGTACTCGTGGCTGGCGCGGTTGCGGAAACCGTAGACGCCGAGCATCCCCGGGTCCTGGGAGGTCATCATCGCGCTCCACGCGGGCACGGTGATGGGGGGGATGGTGGAGCGAAGCCGGCCTCCGACGCCCCGGTCGAGCAGGGACTTCAGGTTGGGCAGTTCCGCCAACCAGGCGTCGAGTGCCAACTGTGGGGTGAGGCAATCGAGTCCTATGACGACGAGGCGCTTCATGCTTTGGCCTCCTGCTTTGCCGCGTCGGCGAGAGTCTGTGCGACTTCGGGGCGAGTGAACTCGGCGGGAGGGAGCTCGCCGCGGGAGAGCAGCTCGCGGACTTTGGTGCCGCTGAGGAAGACGTGGTCCTCATTGCCGTGAGGGCAGGTTTTCATGCTCGCCATGTTTCCGCAGCGGCGGCAGTAGAAGGCGTGATCGAAGAACAGCGGGGTGATGGCGATCTCGGCCGGATCGAACTCGCCGAAGATGGCGTGGGCATCGTAGGTGCCGTAGTAGTCGCCGACGCCGGCGTGGTCTCGGCCGACGATGAAGTGAGTGCAGCCGTAGTTTTTACGCACCAGCGCATGGAAGATGGCTTCCCGCGGGCCGGCATATCGCATGGCGGCGGGGAAGACGGACAGGACGACCCGATCGCGAGGGTAGTAGTTTTCGATCAAGATTTCGTAGCACCGCATCCGGACGTCGGCCGGGATGTCGTCGGACTTGGTCTCGCCGACGAGGGGGTGGATGAGGAGGCCGTCGGTCAGCTCGAGGGCGCACTTCTGAAGGTACTCGTGCGCGCGGTGGATGGGGTTGCGAGTCTGGAAGGCGGCGATGCGGGTCCAGCCTTTGGTGGCGAAGAGCACGCGGGTTTCCTTCGGCTGCAGACGATAGCGGGTGAAATCGCGGTGCTCGGGACGACGCAGGAGGTGGATCTTGCCGCCGAGGTAGACGGGGCGAATGCTCTTGAGATACTGGACTCCAGGGTGCTTGGCGTCGGTGGTGCGCAGCACGAGCTGCGCCTCGTAGTCGTGATCGACGCGATAGCAGCTCTCCAGCTCCATCACGGCCAGGGCCTGGCCCGCCTCATCCACCAGGGCCACTTGGGAGCCCGGCGATAGGTTCTCGTGTTCTTCGGTCTTTGCCGAGAGCACCACCGGGAGGCTCCACACCATTCCGTTTGCCAGCCGCATGGAATCCACGACACTGCGGTAGTCGGGCTCGTCCATGAAGCCTTCGAGCGGGCTCATCGCCCCGGAGGCTATCATCTCGAGATCGGCCAGCTCTCGCTGGTTGACGGGAATCTGCACCATTTGAGCGACGTCCTTCGCGAACCGCTCGCGGTCGTCTCCACTCGCGGTACGATCGACCAACCTTCCACCGTGCGGATGTATCATCTCACCTTCCTTGCGTGGGGGGGGTGCTAGAGATATCCCAGCTCGCGCAGCCTCTGGCGAATCGCCGAGAGCTCGGTCTCGGTCAAGGGCTGAGCTTCTTTCTTCTGGTCTTCGTCCGGCGCTTTGCCGGGGTGGGCCACCAAGTCGCGCAGCACGTAGGTGGCGAACTCGGTGACCGAGCGGAAGCCGGTTCCGTC
>CAZWRO010000276.1:0-2730 GCA_964635365.1 uncultured bacterium
GCGGAGATCAGCAGTTGGATTCGCGCGGAGACGGAGGGGTAGGGCGCGAACTCAGTGCGTTGCTTTCCTGACCACGTCTAGATACGTATCGATCCGCATTGCCCCTGACCTGCACCCGTTAACGTTACCCCTAGTGTACCAAAACTCATCCGCTCGCCAGAGTGCCCTCACAGCGGTCTCACGGACGCCCGACAACGACCCGCGGTTTCAGGGGCGAGTGACCGCGGCACCTGAGACCGTCACGCCTGGGGCGAGAAGGAGTGATACCGGACCAGCCGGTCCGGTGTCACGGGTCCCTGACAGGGACAACTGAAACCGGGTGTGAGCGCGACAATTTCCCGGGGATCGCGAGAGAAGTAATAGGACGGCTTGCTTCTGGCTGAGGTGATCAAAGGACGCTGAATGGACGAGCTTGAGGGTGCGCTAACGCGCGGCGAGAACGCGACCGACCACGATGGCCTGCTCATCCGGCGGCTATGCGAAGGGGACTCAGTAGCTTACGGGGAGTTGTGTGAGCGATTCGGTCCGCGCATCTATCGGTTCGCTGTTGCCAGGCTGTCGGGCGACGGTCAATTGGCCGAGGATGTGATGATCCAGACGCTGGTCGATGCGGCCAGACGCATACGGCGTTTCGATCCCCGCAAGTCTACGTTGTCCACATGGCTCCATGGTATGGCCAGGAGAGAGATCTACAGGGAACTCCGGAAACGGCATCGGCAGAAGACCGTGCCGGCATCGGCGGAGGTCCCCCTCAATGACCTCAGCGACGTTGGGGATGGGCACGATATCGCCGCTAGTTCTGCGGCGCGGATCGATGCACAGCGCCGGCTGAGGAATCTGGTACGGGTTCTGTCGCGAACGGAGTTTGACGTACTGGTAATGGCCCACGTCGCGGAACTCTCGGCCGGAGAGATAGGTCGAGTCATGGGCCGGTCGGAGCGAGCCGTCCACTCGATTCTCCACCGGGCCCGACAGAAGGTCCGAGAGAGGCTGGTGTGCGATGACAACTCATAAAGTCGACCGCGCGGTGACGGACGTGTTTGAGGCGGCCAGTCCACCCCTGCGCTCGGGCTGGCGAGAAAGGACGATGACGGCCCTGAGGGACAGGGCCGGCGTACCGCCGCGCTCCCGACGCCGATCCGTGGTGGTCGCGGCCTGCGCGATGGTCGCGCTTGTAGGCATTGGATTCGTACCGTTTCCAACAAGAGGTGCAGATGGAGCGCTGGGACGGGCGATGGCGGCAGTCGAACAGGCTGCGAGCCTGCATCTCATAGCTCACAGCTCGTACTTGGGAAGGACGACCAGACTCGAACTCTGGTGGTCGGATGACGGATTCAGCCGTCGCGATTGGGACCAGGATGACGGCTGGCACCAGTCTGTTAAGGTCGTTGACGGCCCCAGACGGATCCAGTACCGCAGGTACGCGAGACCTGACAGCGTAGAGCAGCGCGGGTCGGAACGCTATGGGCCGGCACGGGGGCGCAGACCACGCGCGGGGTTCCTAGTGGAGCGGACGGAGATAGCGGAGATGTTCTCTTGGATTCACTCCGCGAAAGGATGGGCGATCGAACAGCGGCGGGAAAGAAGCCTCTGGGGCGGCGCGATTGACGTGATCGAAGCGGAGGGGGTGGCATCCATGCCTGCAGGGGCGTTCCCCATTACTTACGCAGGTAGGGACAGAGTGAGAGTACGCGCCGAACTCGACCCGGACACGGGCCGTCTCCTGTCCCTGGAAACGTATGTGTTCGACAACGGGTCCTGGGAACGCACCTATTGGACGGAATGCGTGGACTGGGACGTCGAGATACCGGAGAGCGTGCGCGAGGTGGAGTTCCCCGAAGGAACCACCGTACAGCGCGATCACTGGGGGGCCGAGCGAACAGAGGAAACCATCGCCACGGAATACACACAGGATTGGGAGGTGATGCTGCACGGAGTGGAGGTCAACAGCAGGGGCGCTCTGTATGTCACAGGCTCCCGATGGGGGCAGCCTGGCAGCGAGATCGGGGCCCCAAACATATCTTGGTGGGTCAGGGCGGAAGGAACGGACCAGTTCGGCCGTCGCTACGTGCAGTCAGGCGATGAGCGTTGGTCTGCCCACGCAGATGGAGGCACCTACTGGACGGTGGTCTTGGAGCCGGAGTCTTCGCGAATACCGCCGAGCATTCCCCGCACGGTAACTCTCCAGATACACCTGTGCTCCGTTGAGGGATTCGCGGAACAGGCTGTTACGTTCCGCAATGTGCCACTCCCACCAGCGCAGAAGGGCGAGGCCCTCTATCTGGAATCAATCGAGGTGATTCAGTACTGAGCGTTCGCCCAGGTGCGGTGCGTTGAAGACTCGGCGCGCACGTCCACGCGGGTGCGCTTCTCATGGGTACACAACGGCGCATACGTGCCTACGAGTACATGCCGTCAGCAGACGACCAGTGTGGCCTGCCCCCCTCAACGTCACCACTCACAGTCTCAGACCGACAGCATACATCGGCGCTGATTCCATGCTCTGCTGCCGGGGCAAGACAGCCTCCGGCGCTGGCGGCCGATAGCCCAGCGAGCTATGTGGCCGTACCTGGTTGTAGTGCCTTCGCTAGCGCGCCACCAGCACCTTCGCTTCCAGCAAGGGGTCGAACATCTCCGGGCGATGTCGGAGGCAGGGCGGGGCAGGAGACACCCCCGCTTCGGTTGAACTCAGGGCAAGCATGGCCTACGAAGTCCACGCCATGTATCGAA
>CAZWRO010000277.1:0-2718 GCA_964635365.1 uncultured bacterium
CCCTGTCGAACCCTCTCCGAAGAGACAGGTCATCATGGCGCCCGAATCCCAACCCAACATGAATTCCGATTCGCCCCCCGGCCGGCTCACTCCGGCCGAAGTGGCGGAGGCCCTGCTCGACAACATCGGCCGCGTCATCGTCGGCAAGCGAGACGCCATCCGCCTCGCCATCATGGCCCTGCTCGCCGACGGTCACCTGCTCATCGAAGACGTGCCCGGCGTCGCCAAGACCATGCTCGCCCGCTCCCTCGCCCTCTCCATCGGAGCCGGCTTCCGGCGAATCCAGTGCACCCCCGACCTGCTCCCCAGCGACATCACCGGCCTCTCCATCTTCAATCAGAAGACCGGCGAGTTCGAGTACAGCCCCGGCCCCGTGATGACCAACATCGTCCTCACCGACGAGATCAACCGCGCTCCCCCGCGCACGCAATCCGCCATGCTGGAAGCCATGGGGGAACGCCAGGTCACCGTCGATGGCATCACCCGCGTCCTCGCGCGGCCCTTCTTCGTCATCGCCACCCAGAACCCCATCGAGTACGAGGGCACCTTCCCCCTGCCGGAGGCCCAGCTCGACCGCTTCCTGCTCCGCATCACCATCGGCTACCCCTCGGCCGAGTCGGAGGGCGAGATGCTGCGCCGACTTCAGCTCAGCCATCCGGTGGAGAGAGTGCAGCAGGTGATCGGCACCGAGGAGGTCTTGGCCGCGCAGCGCCGCGTGCGGGAGATCTACGTCCACGAGAAGGTCCGCGACTACGTGGTCCGCCTCGTCCAGGCCACTCGCTCCCACGCCGACATCGCGCTCGGGGCCAGCCCCCGCGGTTCCCTCGCGCTGCTTCGGTCCAGCCAGGCCCGCGCCGCCTGCGACGGCCTGAGCTTCGTCCTGCCCGACCACGCCAAGGCGATGCTGGAGACGGCCCTCTCCCACCGCCTAATCCTCACCCCCGAGGCCCGCCTCGCCGGCCGGCAGCCGGCAAGGCTGCTCGCCCAGATCGCCGCCAAAGTCGAGGCCCCCGTCGGCCAGGCCTACGCGCCCGACGGCCCGGCCTAGCTCTCCCCGTACACTCGCTGGTGCCGCATCACCAGCGCCACCCCGACGATCACCAACGCCGCCCCGCCCAGAAGATAGATCGTTATCTCCTCCCCGATCAGGAAGTGCGCCTCCACCATCGTAAACAGCGGCAGCGTCGCGCCCAGCAGCCCCACCGTCGCCGCCTCCAGTCGCGCCATCCCCTTCGCCAGCAGAATGTAAGCCAGGCCCGTGCCCCCGAGGCCCAGGTAGAGCACCGCCACCACCTGCTGCCAATGGATGGGACTGTGGGCTATCGGCTGGCTCAGCCCCACCGCGCCGGCGAGCACCGTGCCCACTAGGAAGATCGGCAGCAAGGAACTCCCCGGAGTTCGCGCCAGCACTCGCTGCCCCAGCCCATAGGTCGCCCAGCAGGCCCCCGCGCAGAACACGATCACGTTCCCCAGGAAATACTGCGACCGCACCAGCTCGCTAATGTCCTGCCCGTTCCACCCCACCAGAATCAGGCCCCCCACAGAGGCCAGCGCGGCCGCCGCCTTCATCCACGACATGCGCTCCCGCAGCACCGCCACCCCCAACAGCGCCAGCATCACCCCGTCCATGCTCACGATGAGCGTCGCCGCCGAAGCCGTCGTATACCCCAAGCCCAGCGTGTACAGCAGCAGGTCCCCCCCGATCCCCAGCCCCGCAATCACCACCCAGACCCGCAGGCCCAGCCGTCGCGGCCCGGGCATTTTTTCCGGTCGCCCTCTGCTCGGCAGTCGAATCCCCCGGCCCGTCGCCATCTCCAGCGCGGCGAACACGCAAGTCCCCACGGCCATGCGCGCGAAGGCGATGAACCCGAAGTTGAAACTCTGGTGGGCCACCTTCACCGCAAGCGGGATCAGGCTCCACAGCCAAACCGTCCCCAGGACATACAGCACGGCCATCGATCAGGCGATCTCCACCACCCGCGACCGCGCCTCGGGGGGAAGCTCGCGTTGCTCCACGGCACTGCGGAAGATGCGAGAGATGAACCCCACCAGCCACACCAGCGCGTAAAGCGCCATCAGGACCAGAATCGTCAGCCCGATCATCCGAATCCGCCGCTCAGCCTTCTCCGATGGCAGCATCCCAACCCCTTCGCGACTCCGCCTCCGCAGCCCTTCGCCCAGCCGGGCCGCGCGGACACCTGCAGCCTCCACGCCATTGGACAGCTCCAGGAAACCTGCCGACCGCCTCCTCGCAGAGCCGGCCCATAACTTCGGCCCCGCAGGCCGGGCGAGCCCTCAAGAAGCGGGCGCCAGCACCTGAATGCGGTTGTTGCCCCAGTCCGACACGTACACCCTACCCTCCGCGTCGGCCGCCACGCTGATCGGGCAGTCGAACTCGCCCTCCGCCGTCCCCCGCGTGCCGTATACATAGAGCAGGTGCCCCGAGTGGTCGAACTTCTGCACCCGATGATTGCCCATGTCCGCGACGTAGAAGTTGTCCTCCCCATCCACACACACCGAATACGGACGATCGAACATCTCCGGGTCGATGCCCGACTCTCCCCACTTCCCGTCGAACTCCCCCTCCGTCGTGAACCGCTCGATTCTGTCGTTCCCCATGTCCGCCACGTAGAGCCGGTCTTGGCTGTCTATCGCCAAACCCGCCGGATGGCGGAACTGCCCGTCCTGCCGGCCCTCGGTGCCCCACTTCATCACGAA
>CAZWRO010000278.1:0-2704 GCA_964635365.1 uncultured bacterium
GCGGTGGAGCGACGCATTCCCCTGCTCGGCTTCGCTTGCTCCGGCGGCGCGCGGATGCAGGAGGGAATCGTGTCGCTCCTGCAAATGGCGAAGACCACGGCGGCGGCGGCGCAGATGGGGCGGGCGCGGGTGCCATTCATCACGGTCTATAGCGACCCGCTGACGGCCGGGGTGTTTGCCAGCTTCGCGTCGGTGGCGGATGTGATCATTTCCGAGAAGAATGCGCTGGTGGGGTTCGCGGGGCCGAGGGTGATCGAGCAGGCCTTCAAGATCAAGCTGCCTCCGGGGAGCCACACGGCCGAGTTTCAGCTGCAGCATGGGATGATGGACATCGTGGTGGGCCGGCGGGAGCTGCGCCCGCTGCTGGTAAGGCTGCTGAAGCTGTTTGGCAGTGAGCCGCAGCAGCCGGAGGGGGGCGACGAATGAGCCGGTGGCTGCCCTTCGACAAGAAGCTTCGAGAAGTCGAAGCAGACATGGAGAAGATGGAGCGCCTGCTGGCGGCGCCGCGCATCAGCGAAGAGCGGCGGGCGCGGCTGAAGGAGCAGGTGGAGGCGTTGCGACGAAGGCAAGAAGAAGTGACGCGCGAGGTGTTTGCCATGCTAACCGCGTGGGATAACGTGCTGCTGGCCCGCCATGTGGACCGGCCCTATGTGCTGGACTACATCGGGATGATATTCGATGATTTCGTGGAGCTGCACGGGGACCGTCGTTTCGGAGACGATCCTGCCATAGTGGCCGGCCTGGCCTCGTTGGCGGGCGAGAGGGTGGCCGTGGTGGGCCATCAGAAGGGGCGGGATGTGAAGGAGAGGCAGTTCCGCAACTTCGGGAGCGCGCGGCCGGAGGGATACCGCAAGGCGGCCCGGGTGATGCGGATGGCGGAACGCTTCCGACTGCCCGTGATCAGCTTCGTGGATACGCCGGCGGCCGAGTCGCGACTGGAGGCGGAGGAGCGGGGCATCGCCAACGCCATCGCGGAGAATCTGGCGCTGATGTCCACCTTGGAGACACCCATCGTGGTGATCATCGTTGGGGAAGGCGGGAGCGGGGGCGCCATCGGCCTCGCGGTGGGGGATCACGTGATGATGCTGGAGCACGCGATCTATTCGGTGATTCCGCCGGAGTCTTGCGCGGTGATCCTGGAGGCCTTCGGTCGGGACCCGACGCGGGGGCCGGAGGCGGCGGAGGCGTTGCGTCTCTCGGCGCAGCGGACGATGGAGCTGGGGGCGGTGGACGAGGTGGTGCCGGAACCGTTGGGCGGCGCCCATCGCGACCCGCCGGCGGCGGCGGAGCTGGCGAAGGGAGCGATCACCGGGGTGCTGGCGCGATTGCGTGAGATGCCAGTGGACGAATTGGTGGCGGCGCGGTATCGTAAGTATCGAGGTATCGACCACTTCCTGGAGTCGTAGGAGCGGGGTTCCCTTCGACTTCGCTTCCCTCGGCTACGCTCGGGACAGGCGGGGCAGGCCTCGCACACAACGGAAGCCGTCGAAGTCGCTGCGGTTGACGGGGTGGAAGTCGTAGCGGCGGTTGGCACAACGGAAGTACTGCGGATCGTTGAGGTCCCAGGAGCCGCCCCGATGCACCTTGTAGCGTCCACTTGCAGGAGGTGTCAGGTCGCCTCTCGCGTACCGCCTGTAGGCAGTCTCGTCGTGCCAGTCCGCACACCACTCCCATACGTTTCCCGCCATGTCCTGGCAGCCATAGGCGCTCCCCCCAGAAGGGTGCGAGCCAACCGCGGCCAGATTCTCGCGCACGCGGTCATGACTTCGTAACCACGCCGCGTAGGCCGACAACCACTCTCCGTGACTTGCATAGCTTCTGCCGGTGAGGCCCTCGAAGCTACGGCACTTGGCCCGGTCCCATTCATCCCCCCAGGGGAAAACGCGCCCGTCGGTGCCACGCGCCGCCTTCTCCCACTCCAGCTCCGTGGGCAAACGCAGCTCGGCCCACTCACAGTATGCGCGAGCATCCTCCCAACTCACATATACGACCGGGAAGTCCTCCAGGCCGGCCGGAGGTCGCCCGCGCGCCCAGTGCTCGGGAGTCTGATGCCCTGTCTCCCTCACAAAGCGCAGATACTGGGCGTTGGTCACCTCGGTGCGGCCTATCCAGTAGGCTGGGAGGTTCACTCGGCACTGCGGCTGCTCACGTTCAAACCACCGGCGCTCATCCTGTGGGTGCTGCCTCAGCCAGGCGTCAATCTGTTCATCACTCGTCCCCAGAGTGAACTCCCCGGCCGAGACGTACGCCATCTCCGTCCCGGTCCTGGGGTTCACCCATACGTCGCCGGCCTGCGGGTTGGTGGGCGGCGCTGACGTGCGCCACACCACTGCGTTCGAGTTGACCTCGGGCGCGGGTGAGACCCGTTCGGCCGGCCGCTCCTGCGCGGCCGCGCAAGTCGTGACTGCTACCGCCAGCGTGACACAAACGAGTACAACTAGCATCGCCCACTTCACTCGCATAATCCCTCGCCTCCGATATGCCGTCGCCCGCAAACGACGGGATGTGTGGGGGCGCCAGCGCGATAGCTGAGGAACCCTCACCTCGGGTTTCCCCACCAACCATCCATCAGCCTGCCAGCTCCTGCGCTTGGGCGAGGAGTATCGCACCAGGGCCGGGGATGATTCATCCGGTTGGGGCTTGAGCTTCTCGGTGGCTGTCTCACAATTGGGCAAGCGCGCTCGCGAGATCGGAACAGATTCTT
>CAZWRO010000279.1:0-2688 GCA_964635365.1 uncultured bacterium
TAGGCTGCTGTGGCCGGGCACAACGGCCACCGTGCAGGTGCTCCGTGAGCAGCGCCAGTCGCTGCGTTCGCTGTTGGCAGAGGTCAGGGATATGGCCGCAGAGGCCAGTGCCGAGGACGACTGAGGCTGCTGGTGGCTACGCCGCCTCGGCGAAACTAGTAACTGCCTGCTTGATGGGGTGACGTCGCGCCTCTATGCTCGGCCGGTGATGTGGAGAGGTGAGGAGCTAGGGCATCTCAGTCACCCCGGCGGCGATACTGAGCGAGTTCCTCTCGCGTCAGGGAGTCGAAGGGAACGAGACGATAGTGCTTTTCAGCGACCGTGCGGATGCCGGCTTCACTCTCCTCGAATTCGAAGAGACAGATCAGGTCGTCCGCCGTGAACTGAGCGCCGATGGGGCGGCATATCAGATCGGGAAACTTCGTGCTGCAGAGCAGCATGTCCTGCCGAAGTTGCACGCTGCCCAGCCTCTCGCGCTTCCCCTTGGCTTCCACAGGGAAGACGTAGTGAACACCTCGCCGGTCCAGGCCGACGTAGATTTCATCGGTCTCCATCTGCCCATGACCCTCCAGAGACGTGCGCAAATGGCTCTGGAGAGAGTAACACGTCACGCCCGTAAATATGTCGATTAGGCGATTGTATCTGAGCTTTGCCAGCAGGGCCTGCTCGTCCCCCAAGGCATATCTTGCGATCACCCCGGGAGTAGCATCCGGCACCTTAGTCTCGGCAAGGCTGGGGTTCGGCTCATTCTGCACCGGCAGCTCTGCCCTGAAACAGTACCGCCCTGTCCCGGCGGGGGTGATGCTCCACGTCTTCCCCGCGGGGGCGGTCTTGAGCACGGCGGCCGGAAGATCCCTGCGATACCGGAAACTGTATACGACATCTCCGAGGTTCTTCGGCACCGCGACGCCCAAGCGCCTGGCGACCTCGGGGATCTCCTCTCTGCTGAACTCGACCGCCTCTCCACCCTCTTCATAGTGGTCGTGGAAGATCTGCTCAATGATCTTGGCGTAACTCACGAACTCCCCCCTCTCAGTCCGCGGGTGATGGCACCAGGGCCGGGCCAGCGCAGCACGAGGACCTCCTCGCGCAACTGCTTTCTGGTGGCGGTGGCGAGGCGAGTGCGAAACAAGTCCGTGCCGACGATTTCGTAGCCTAGTCCGGCGGCGATTCTCGCGAGCAGGCGTCCGGTCTGGATCAAGACCCTGAAGTACGAGGCCTGGTCACCGACGACATAGGCTAGGTGTGCCCCCGGGGCCAGGTACTGCCGCAGGACCTCTAGGTGTCGCTTCATGCCCCCGAAGTACATCTTCGTCACCGCGGCATAGCGGCGCTCGAAGCCGGAGGTTTTCCCAAGCTCCACTCGGCGCCGCTCGATCTGTTCTGCGAGCGCAAGCACTTCCGGGTGGTCCTTGATGTATTCATCGTCATCATCACCCTTGAAGATGGTCCGCGTGTTTGACCGAACCATGTTGTGCTTGAGCGCTCGGAGCTGGGCCTTTGTCCTCACGAAACCAAGCAGGATAGACTCGAGACGCATAATACGCGTGTAGTCCTTCTCATTCGGATAGGGTGGCGACGTAATAACCGCGTCGATGCCCCCGCTCTCAACCCCCGCGAAGCCAGATCGCGAGTCGCCGAGGTAGACTTCGGCCCGGACCGCGGGTTGCCCTGAGACTATCCGCAGATCACGAGACATCTGTTCAATCTCCCGCATCCACGGATCGAGTACCGGAGCATCTGCCTTGGGAGCCGTCACCCCAACTTCAGGTCCGAAGTGAAGATTCGCGGCAGACGTACATATGGCCGTCGCCAGCGCCAGCAATTCATGATCGCGATACTGCTCCTCGCGGTCGTTCAGGATTCTGTCGCGAAGGACCAGTGCCTTATGGAGTGGCCGAGGGCTGATAGACCCTTTCAGCAAGAGTCGGCTTTCCTCTTCGCTCAGAGTGCGCAGCGTGGGAGCGGTTGCGCCAGCCTCCGGGAGTGCAAGCATGTCCTGGATACCTTGTGACTTTAGCTCTTCCTCGGCCCCAGCGCACACACGCTTCGCATGGCGTAGGAGGCCATCCGGATCGAGGTCCCAGTCCACTTTCACGCCAGTGGCAAATCGCGCCATTGGATGGGCCTCGACGCCTATGCTGCTCACGCCGCGCTTCTTGCACTCGACAAGCACTGTTCCTGTCCCGCAAAACGGATCGAGCACTGTTTGGCCAGGCGAAATGTCGAACCGCGAAAGGTAATCGCGAACTAGGTGGGGCGGGAACGACAGCACGAAGCGGTACCACGCGTGAACTGGTTGGTCCTCTGACCGGAGCCTATTCACCAGTCCATTTGAGGTCTTCAAGTCCGGTTGAGCAGATGCCATGGAGATAGAGCCCTCGCGTTGGGTACAACGACGGTTTCGGCAGATGTGATAGCGTTCCTCTTAACTCTGCCTTATGCCGTAACTCTCAAGACTGGACATTCTTGTAACTCCAAGAGTTAACAGTTAGGATGAGGATACTGGAGAAGACAATAGCATGGCGTTCTTGAGGCCGGAAGCGAGGGTCGTTGAACGGTTTCGCATCATCGAGGTGGCGGGAGGAGCGGGGGCCGTGCCGAGTGGCGCGGGAGCGCGCCGGGGAGGCGATGGCGCTGATGGGCGGGACGAGCAATCTTGAGGTAATTCAGAAGGGAACGCCGGAA
>CAZWRO010000280.1:0-2664 GCA_964635365.1 uncultured bacterium
GAGCTCTTCCCGGACGTGCCGGCTGGCTTCTGGGCGGGCGCGGCGATCGAGGCCTGCGTGAACAACACCATCGTCAAGGGTTACCTGGACGGCTACTATCGGCCGGCCTGGGTAGTTTCCCGCGACCAGATGACCGTATTCATGTGGCGGGCGTTCGTGGACGAGACGGGCGTTGGCGTGGTGCTGGCTGGACCTGGCACTGCGGCGACGGATCCGGCTGCCGCGAGCTACGGTCAGTCGATGGTTGACACCGACCCGGCGTTCGCGTACGTGGCGGTCGATGCTCTCCGCCTCGACACCAACCTGTCCGGTGGTGCGACGTGGGACATCACGTTCACCTACTACGGACCGGACGCGCCCACCGGCAACGTGGCGGCGACCACGCTCATCACGATGAGCGACGCTCAGATCACAGCGGCTTGGAATGCTGCGGTGGCTTCGGGTGATCCTTACGTCACCCTCTCCGCGGCGGTCCCGGCACTGGCGACTGGCACCTACGAGCTCGAGGTTGACTTTGGGGGCATCGTAGTCGGCCGCACAGTTACGTTCGACGTCAGCTGAGCGCCGTCGAAGACTGAACGTTCGCGCGGAGGAGCCGACAAGCTCCCGGCGCTAGGAAACACGGAGCGCCCGCCACCGGCGGGCGCTCCGCACTTTTTGTGCAGAGGACTCGACCGACTCAGAGCAGAACAGGCGCACGGCACATGACCAAAGAGCCGCCGATCCCCATCCTTCTCTATCATAAGATCGGACGACCGGCGCGCGGGTCGCGCCTGCCGGGGCAGTGCGTATCCGCGCGGCTGTTCCGGCGCCACCTGGCCTATCTCTCTCGCTACGGATACGAGTGCATTTCCCTGCTCGACGTGGTGCGTGTGGACCGCGCGCGGCCGCCGCGACCGGTCGTCATCACCTTCGACGACGGATACCGCTGTCTGCACGAGCACGCTCTGCCCGCGCTGGCCGAACTGGGGTGGACGGCGACGGTGTTCCTCGTCGCCGACGGCCTGGGCGGCACGAACACCTGGGAGCAGGCGGCGGGTGATGTCGAGGAGCCGCTGCTGAGCCTGGCCGAGATACAGGAGATGCGCGCCGCCGGCCTCGAGTTCGGGTCGCACACGCGGAGCCACCCGCGCCTGACGGAGCTGTCGGAAGCGGAGGCCCGGGCGGAGGTCGCAGAGTCGAGGGGTCGCATTGCCGACGCCCTGGGCGCGGCCTGCGACGCCTTCGCCTACCCTTATGGGGACTGGAATCCACAAGTGCGGGACCTGGTCGAAGAGGCGGGATACCAAGCGGCCTGCACCACCCATCGGGCGGCCGCGCGGCGCAGCGACGACGCGTTGGCCCTGCCTCGCATCAACATCCGCCGCTACAACCTCCTGCCGCGCTTTGCCTATAAGCTCTGGCGGGCGGGCCGCGGGGGACCATGATGGAGTCCCTGCGAATCGTCCAGTACATCACCCCCTCCCAGATCGGCGGCGCCGAGGTGCACGTCGGCACGCTGGCCCACAAGCTGGAAGAGCGTGGGCACCAAGTGACCGTGGTCTGCCCGAGGGGCCGGCCGCTGGTGCCGGAGCTGGTCGCCCGCGGCCTTACCGTGCGAACGCCGCGCACCACGGGGAAGCTCGACCCCGTCACCCTCGCGCGCATCGCGCATTGGCTGCGGCGCGACCGGGCCCAGGTCATCCACACCCACCTCTCCACCGCGAGCCTGCTGGGCAGCGCGGCCGCGCGCCTCGCCGGCATCCCCTCGGTGGCCACCGTCCACGGGCTGAACACCCGCACCTGCTTCAACTGGGCGCGGGCGATCATCGCCGTCTCCAACGCCGTGAAGCAGCACCTGGTGGATCAGGGAATGCCGTCGCAGCGGATCACCGTGGTTCACAACGGGGTCGACCTCCAGGCCGTCTCTCGCGCCAAGGACGCGCCCTCCGTGCGCCGGGAGTGGGGCCTTCCGGCCGCCGCGCCGCTGCTCATCACCGTCGGGCGGCTGACTCCCGCCAAGGGACACCGCGATCTCCTGAAGGCCGCCGCGGTCTTGTCGCGGGACTCCAGGTGGATCGACCTGCGCCTGCTCATCGTGGGCGCGGGAGCGCTTCTGCCGGAGCTTGAGCGCGAGGCCCAGCAACTCGGCTTGGAGCAGAGGGTGATCTTCACCGGCTTCCAGCGCGACGTGCTGCCCTTCGTGCTGGCGGCCGACGTGTTCGTGCTTCCGTCCATCCAGGAGGGACTGTCGCTTTCGGCGCTGGAGGCGATGGCCCTCGGTAAGCCGGTAGTGGCCTGCCGCGTCGGCGGCACCCCGGAGGTAGTGGTGGACGGGGAGACCGGACTGCTGGTCGCGCCGGGTCATCCCCGGGAGCTGGCGGCCGCGCTGGAGCGGCTGCTGGCCGACCCCGAGAAGGCGCGGGCCATGGGCGAGGCCGGGCGGCGCCGGGCGCAAGAGGCCTTCGACCTGGAGCAGATGGTCACCAAGATCGAGCGGATCTACCGGGACTTGATAGCAGAGCGCGCGCCGTCGCCTTGACGGCGGCGACGGCTGCGGGTACCGTCGCCTTGACGGCGACGACGCGCGGCCGATATACTCGGCCTGCGCCGCCGCGTGGCGGCCGCATCGGAGGGGTGTCCGAGTTGGCCTAAGGAGCGCGACTGGAAATCGCGTAGGGGGCT
>CAZWRO010000281.1:0-2629 GCA_964635365.1 uncultured bacterium
GTATTGAACGGAGGATGAACCATGAGACGTCGAGTAGGGGTTAGATGTTGCGTTTCGGTGTCCCTCATGTGCCTGTTACTATGCACATCGTGCGCAGGACCGACCCGGGCGGCAGACCCGACCGAGCGTTTGGCCGGCGTTGCAGAAGTCGTGAACGGCAAGATGTATATCGTCGGAGGGATGACTCTGAGCGAATCTCTGCGTTCGGTTGACGTCTACGATCCGGCGGCGGATACGTGGGCTTCGGCGGAGGCAGTGCCGACAGACAGGTCAATGGCAGCATCAGCGGTCCTGAACGGGTGTATCTATGTGATTGGAGGGCGCAACCCCGAGGGCGGCGTGCTCGCCACGGTTGAGAAATACGATCCCGCAGAGAATACATGGACTTCCTGCCGCGACATGCCGACACGCCGGTGGGGGCACGCGGCAGTACCTGCCTCCGGCAAGATCTTCGCCTTCGGGGGCATCACAGGGGTGGGGGACAATCGGCGGACAAGCGACTTGGTTGAAGTCTATGACCCTCAACGTGACACTTGGACGATGGGTCCGTCTATGCCTGCACCTCGGCATTCGCCTTCCGCTGGGGTCGTGAACACCCAGGTCTTCCTGATTAGCGGCAAGTCTGTGGCCTATCCGCAAGCTAGCAGTTCTCCAGCCATTACGGACAGTGTGCACCGCTTCGACCCTGCCACGGGTTCTTGGACAAGCGTAGCTCCCATCCCCCACCCACGCGTGAGCTCCACCGCGGTTGTCGTGGACGATCTCATCTACGTCATGGGCGGTATGGATCGGGACGGTGGTTTGCCGACTTCAGTGGATGTTTATGATCCCGCGACAGACGAGTGGAGTGAAGGCCCGAGCCTCGAAGGGGGTCGGAGTGCACAGTGCGGCGCTTCCGTGGGTGGCACCGCCTACCTGGTGGGCGGAGTAGCTAGCAGGTACGGGCGCGGACAACCGAGATTCGTGCAGGGCGTCGAACGCGTGGTACTGAAGACGGGCGTCAGGACACCGGAGTAGCAACCGTCAGATCAGCACGCGCATCGTAAAGAGGTATCACGAAGGCGAGGTGGTCCCGGTTCTGCCACCCGAGGGGAGTACGCGATTCACTAGACGAGGAGGGAGCGATGCAACTGTTCTTCGTGATTGGGGGTGTTGCGGGGTGGCTATTGGTCAGCCTGTTTGCCGGGCGCCTGATGCCGGTGCTCTCGCTTCCGACAATTATCGCCATAGCAGTAGGTGGCATCATCGGCCAGGTTGTGGGGTCTGCGATTGCAGGAGCCAGCAAGCAAAGACCTTAGGGCCCGAACCCTTGATGTAACCTACCGCGTGCCGCTTCGGGAGCGGTTGTGGGGTGGCCCAAAGGATGCACACTGCCTATCGCGAGGTCGGCATGACGGCCATCGAGATCGAAGCCGCGCTGGGGAGCCGCCAGAGCCGCGATGCTGACGAAGGCGGTGGGGTGGGTGCAGGGGGCGGGAGGTGCGGAGGAGGTTGGAGGGGGGGGAGTTGGGGAGGCAGCCGGGCGGAATACCGCCCGCGGGCATCCATTGGGGGGCGTTCGGTCGCCCCCCAAACCCCCTGGTGGAGGTTGCCGGCGCGTTGCACGGACTTCAAGGGGGGAGGCGTACCCGTTCGACTTCGCTCAGGGCAGGTTCCTCGGGCGTCGGCCCAACGGGCGAGCCTTCGCGTTCTGCCCAGGGTAAGGGGCAGGAGACCCTTCGACTCCGCTCAGGGCGGACCCGCTCCTGCCCTATCGAACTGGAAGTGCCGAAACACCACCGAACCAGGGAAGAAACAAGCAGGTTCAGACGGATCTCATGGCGAAGTCCCCGCACCAGAGGACTTTGTTCCGCACCGAAATACCTCACGGTTCATCGCGCTGAGGCCGCCTGCTGATGAGCCCAGCAATCAAGGTCAAGGTCGCTGACGCGCCGCTAGGAGGCCGTAATGGTTCAGTTCGTGCTCATCATCGCTGGCATCGTCTGTGCTTTCCGCCTGAGGAAGATCAAGGCCCGCACTGCCGACCAGTACCCAGCGACCGACACCCCGAAGTTCACCGCCTGGCACGCAGCGGATGTTAAGGCTGCCGGCGCCTTCGTGTGGGCCACCCTGGGTGGTGCGGTCTTGACCGTGATTGCGTCTATCGCAGCGCCGCTTGCGGCGAGCGGTTTCGACGAGGACACGCGTCTCGCGATCACCTTAGGCGCCGTGCTCATCGCGTTTCTGGCACCACTGGCATGGGCCGCCTCACTCGGCTCGGAAAGCGCCCGCCTGAAGAAGGCAGCCGGCATCAAGTAAGCGGTTTGCATCGCGTAGAACACCGTGCAGTTGCCGAAGCGTCCCAAGACTCATCACAGACAGGTGGTAGAACAGGACCCTCGGGCATCCGCCCAACGGGCGAGCCTTCGTGTCCTGCCCGGGGTAGCGGGCAGGAGACACGCTCCTGCCCTACGAAACTCCTAGTCGCGATGAGCGCTCAGGAGCAGAAAGTCGCCGGCAAGCTCGGATGGCGGGGCCTGGACAGGCCCTATGTCTTTCTCCTACCGGCGGTGCTGGTTTTCGGCACGTTCGCGGTCTATCCCATCCTGCGCTCCCTCTACCTCAGCTTCTTTCACTATGAGTTCCTCCG
>CAZWRO010000282.1:0-2620 GCA_964635365.1 uncultured bacterium
CATCATCCGTGTAACTCAGTCCCGCGGCCGCCATCGCCGCGTCGAGGTCGAAGGCTCGGTGCGGGCGCGCTCCTTCCTCCCGGTGAGGACGGGGCACGTCGGCTACGCGGCCGAGCTGGTGGGAGCGGGCGGGACCGCGTCGGTGGACGTCGCGGGGTGGCCGGGCGAAAGCGTGGAATCGCTGAACCTTCACCCGACAGCTCTCGGATCGCCCGTGCTGGTTTCCGGCGGCGGGAACCCGTCCTTCGTGCACGCCACCAACGACCACCTGTGGCACGTGCTGCGCGTGCCGCCGGGTGCCCGGCTGCGGGTCTCCCTGCGGCCCCTCCGCGGCGGCGAGGAGACGATCCAATCAGAGCCGGCGAGCCCGCCAGTGCAATCGCCGTCTGCTCCGAGCGAGCCGCTGGCGCGCCGCCCGGACGTGTTCATCTACCTGATCGATACCCTGCGCGCCGATCACCTCGGTTGCTATGGATATGACCGCGGCACCTCGCCGGAGATCGACGCCTTCGCGCGCGAGGCGACGCTCTACGAGGAGGCCCAGACATCGGCGACCTGGACCCGGCCCGTCGTCGCCAGCCTGCTGAGCGGTCTCACCGCCTCCGTCCACGGCGCCGTGCACGAAGCCGACGGGCTGGCCGAGTGGCCGGTGCTGCTGCCGGAGATCTTGCAGGACCACGGCTACACCACCCGGTGTCTCACCGCCAACGGCATCGTCTCCGAGTACTTCGGCTTCGACCAGGGCTACGATTCGTTTCTGACGATCATCTGCGCCGAGGCGACGTGGCTGAACGCCCATGCCAACAGCCTGCTATCCCATCAGGACCCCGAGCAGCCGGTCTTCCTGTTCGTCCACACCCTGGAGCCGCACGACCCTTACACGCCCACGCCGGCGAGCCGGCAGCGCTTCGACCGCGGCTTCGACGGAACCTGCGACGGGTCGACCGAGGCCCTGGATGCCGTCGGCGATCTCAACCCCGACCTCTCCGAGGAAGACATCAGCTATCTCATCGACCTCTACGACGCGGAGATCTTCGACGCCGATCAGGGGTTCCGCGGGTTCCTCGACGTGTTGCGGCGGACCGGCCGCTACGACAACTCGCTGCTGATCTTCCTGTCGGACCACGGCGAGTCTTTCCTGGAGCACGACACCATTCGGCACGGTTTCAACCTAAATCGCGAGGAGCTGCACGTGCCGCTCATCATCCGCTTCCCGGGCGGCCGCTACGCCGGCCTGCGGGTAAGCTCGCGGGTGGGCCCGCTGGACCTGCTCCCCACCATCCTCCGTCAGGTTGGGATAGACGCCGACCTCGGCTACTCGCTGGTTGGGTCGGACATCGCCCCCGGGTCGGCGGCCCTGACGGCCGAACCGCCGCGGCGGTCGTACTGCGAGATATCGAAGCTGGACTCCCGCAACATCGACCTCGTCGGGGTGATCGACGAGGACGGCTTCAAGCGCGTGGTGGACCTGGCGGCCGATCCCGGCGCCGCGGCGACCGCGCGCTCGTTGGGGCTGTGGGACACCCAGGCCGACCCCCAGGAGAGAGACGACCTCTCCGCCGGCGAACCCGTTCGCGCCGCCTACGACGCGCAGCTCCTCGCCCACTGGCTGCTCGAGCAACGGCGGACGCGCGCCCACCTGGCGGCGGGCCCGCCACCCACGCCCGAGATCAGCGACGAGCTGCGGGACCAGCTTCGCGGGCTCGGCTACATGCGCTGAACGCCGGCGGAAGGGCTTCCCCGCGCGCGGGCCGCGCCGCGCTCAGTCCTCGGGTGGCTGCTCTTGCATCATGTGCAGCAGCTTCTCGTGCTCCCCGTCGAGCATGCGGTAGCAGTGCTCGTCGGTGGGGAACTTGCCCCGCCGCACGTCTTCGCAGTATTCCTTGAGGGCCTGGGTAACCATCTCCGCAACGTTACAGTAGCGCTTCACGAACCTGGGCGTGAAGGCTTGGAACTGGCCGATCACATCGCTCACGATCAGGAGTTGCCCGTCGCACTTGATGCCCGCGCCGATGGAGAGCACCGGAATGGCCAACCGCTCCGTGATCAGCCCGCCCACCTCCGGCGGCACGGCTTCGAGCAGCAGCATATGCGCGCCGGCGGCCTCCAGGGCGAGCGCGTCTTCCACCAGCACCCGCGCCGACTCGGCCGTGCGCCCCTGGGCCTTATGCCCCCCGAGCTGTCCGGAGCTCTGCGGCGTCAGGCCGATATGGCCCATCACCACGATGCCCGCGTCGACGATGCCCCTCACCATCGGCGTGACGCGGCGGCCGCCCTCCAGCTTGATGGCATCGACCGAGGCTTCTTTGAGGAAGCGCCCGGCGTTCTCTATCGCCTTCTCCACCGACGACTGGTAGCTCATGAACGGCATGTCGCCGACCACGAACGTGTTCGGAGCCCCTCGCGTCACCGCCTCGCAGTGCACCAGGCACTGCTCCATCGTCACCGGAATCGTGCTCGGGTACCCGTACACGCACATCCCCAGCGAATCGCCGACCAGGATCATGTCGATTCCCGCGGCCTCCGCGAACTGCGCCGTCGGGTAATCGTAGGCCGTGATCCAAGTGATCTTCTCGCCCCGCTCCTTCATCGCGTATAGATCGAGAATCGACAGCTTCTT
>CAZWRO010000283.1:0-2601 GCA_964635365.1 uncultured bacterium
TGGTGGGTCAGCGGGGGATGGGGGCGGGGATCGCGGGAGCGTTGCTCGCGGGCGTCGCCGCGCTGGTGGTGAACGACTCGGGTATACTTGCCTGGGCGACGTCGCTGGGCGTCGTCGTCGGGGCGGCGATGTTCTTGTCTGCGAGAGGAGCAGTTTCAGTAACATGAGGATTCTCGGTGTGGATCTGGGAGAGCGGCGGATCGGGATTGCGGCCAGCGATCTGCTCGGGGTGACGGCCCAGCCGGTCGGAGTGGTGGAGGCAACGTCGGAGGCGGAGGACATCGCGCGGGTGCGGGAGAGGGCGGAGGAACGGGGAGCCGGGAAGATCGTGGTTGGACTTCCTCTGAATATGGATGGGTCGGAGGGGCCTGCGGCGCGCAAGGCGCGGCGGTTCGCGGCGGCGCTGGAGCGGGAGGCGGGCCTCGAGGTGGAGCTGTGGGATGAGCGGCTGACGACGGTGGAGGCGGAACGGATGCTGATCGCGGCCGATCAGCGGCGCGCGAGGCGCCGGCAGGTGCGGGACCGAGTGGCGGCGGCGTTGATCTTGCAGAGCTATCTGGATGCTCACCGCGAGGGAGAGCAGGGGTGAGGGGGAAGCGCCGGAGAAGGGGGCGGATCGGCCTGCGGAGCCTCTTGCTTGCGGCAGTGGCGCTGGTCGCGCTGGGGGCCGGGGCGACGTGGTATTTGACAACTCCGGCGGGGCCAGGGGAGCCTAGGCTGGTGACGATAGAGCCGGGGGAGTCGGTGCTCGAGGTGGCCTATTCGTTGAAGGATAAGGGACTAATCAGGAGTTCCGCGGCCTTCACGGGGGCGGCCTATGGGACGGGGAAGTGGAGGTTGATTCAGGCCGGGCGGCATGAGCTCGAACCGGGGATGACATCGCTCGAAATGTTGGACGCCCTGTGCCGCGGCTCGCACAGAAAGTGGCGGTGGCTGACCATTCCGGAGGGGTACACGCTGCGCCAGGTGGCAGAGGCGGTGGAAGAGGGGGGACTCGGTACGGCCTCGGAGCTGAGACGCTTGGCGGAGCAGCCGGGAGTCTTCGAGACGGGCTTTCCGCCTCCCGAGGGCAGCCTGGATGGATATCTCTTTCCCGACACCTATCGGGTGGACTCGGGGGAGGACGAGCAAGAGATTCTGGTGCAGATGCTGCGGCGCTTCGAGCAGGTGGTGTGGCAGGGGCTATTCGAGGAGAGCGCCGAGCACGAGG
Organism: uncultured bacterium; assembly: GCA_964635365.1. Lineage (GTDB taxonomy): Bacteria > Armatimonadota > Hebobacteria > Hebobacterales > Hebobacteraceae > CAZWRO01. The sequence goes on from CAZWRO010000283.1 coordinate 1,211, forward strand.
GGCGGAGTCTGAAGGAGGTCATCATTTTGGCTTCGCTGGTGGAGGCGGAGGCGAAGCGGGATGACGAGCGGCCGCTCATCGCGGGGGTGTTTCTGAATCGACTGCGCCAGGGACGGCGGCTGGAGTGCGATGCCACGGTGCAGTATGCGCTGGGGGAGGCGCGCAAGGAACGACTGAACCATGAGGACCTGTTGATCGAGAGCGAGTACAATACGTATATGCATGAGGAGCTGCCGCCGGGCCCGATATGCAGTCCAGGGGAGGCGAGCATAGAGGCCGCCATGAATCCGGCGGAGGTGCCGTACCTGTACTATGTGGCGCGCGCCGACGGCTCGCATATTTTCAGCAACACTTTTGCCCAGCACACGGCGGCGATTGCGCGCGTGAGGCGCGAGAGTAGTGGAGCAGGACAGTGACTGAGAACCCGCCGCGGAGAGTGAGCGCGAAGGTCGGCTCGGGGCTGGGGATGTGGCCGAAGAGACCGCGTCGCCGGCGGGCCCTCCTGCCGCAGGTGCTGGAGCTGCTGGCGATTGTCGTCTTTATGGTGGGGGGCTATCACGCGACGCTGTGGGCCTGGGAGCAGGCGAAGCCGGCGGAGGTGGAGGTTCCGGAGATCCTGGCGATGAGGGAGCTGGACGCGAGGAAGCTGCTGGAAGGAGCTAACCTGCAGGCAGAGCTGGTGGCGGATCGATATGATGAGGAGGTGCCGGAGGGCGGGGTGTTGACGGCGGAGCCGCCGCCGGGGAGACGGGTCAAGGTGGGTCGCATCGTTCGGCTGACGTTGAGCCTGGGGTCTCGTTGGTCGGTGGTGCCGGATGTGCGCGAGATGTCGGTGGAGCGGGCGCGCGCGCTGCTGCGGCAGGAGAGGCTGGCGGTGGGGCAACAGCAGGCTCGGTATCATCCATCGGCGGCCATCGGGTATGTCATTGGACACGCGCCGGAGCCGGGCCAGCGGGTGCCGCGCGGCACGACGGTGGACCTGTGGGTGAGCAAGGGGCCGGAGCCGACGGTGCAGGTGATCGAGCGGTCGCCGGAGACGGAAGGCACGCGGAGCACCGAGGTGGAGTTGACTATCCCGCCGGGCGCGAGCGTGCAGGAGGTGCGCGTGGTCGTGCGAGACCGTAACGGACAGCGCACCGTATATCGGGATTTTCATCGGCCGGGAGAGACGGTCACGCAAGCCGTGTCCGGGGAGGGACCCCGGATAGTGATCCGAGTCTTTCTTAGCGGCCTGCTGGTTCAGGAACGCAGCATCTGAGGTTCGACGCTCCCATCGGCCATGCCCAGAAGCTGTTTCACTTGAGGCTGTGAAACAGCACAGCAAGGGCGGCAGGCTTTGGCAGGCGCATTTCATGCCAGCCTATGGGCCGGCCAGCCAGCCGATCTAGGGT
>CAZWRO010000284.1:0-2591 GCA_964635365.1 uncultured bacterium
GCCCCTGCGGTCGAGGAGGCGGGAGGCGGCCAGGCCGGCGCAGGCGCAGAGGCCCGGGAGAATGGGGATTAAGTAGCGACCGTTCTGTGACAGCCCGAACCAGATGGTGACGTAGAAGAGCGCGAACCATAGCACTAGGCGACCGGGCTTGCCGATGGGGCCGGTCAGTGGCAGCACTGGGAGGAGGGCCAGCAGCAGGGGGCCGAAGACCATGACGAAGATGTTGAAGGGGCGCAACACCTGGGGGAGGTCGAAGAACCAGCGCGGCTGCATGGTTAGGTTCCACGGGAGGGCGGCGAAGGCGAGCGGGCTTTGGCCGAGGCCGAAGGCTTTCTGCGCTTCGGTGTAGGCGTGGGCGCGCTCGGCCGTCCAATGCGTGCCGCCGAAGATCTCGTACATGAATGGGTAGACGGGGTTGCCGGTCCATAAGTATGACTTGAGATACCAGGGCGAGGCCACGGCCGCGGCGATGGCGGCGAAGAGGAACGCGCGGAGCAGCAGGCCTCGACGGTTGGGCTCGCGCAGAAGCGCCCAGAAGAGCGCGGCGGTGGCGAAGAGCAGCACGGTGGCGGCGAGCATCTTGATTCCGAGGGCGAGGCCGCAGAGGAGCGCGCCGGCGTAGAGCCAGCCGTCGGATTCGCCCTTGGTTCTTCCCTCGAACCATCGGGCGAGCGCGTAGATGGTGAGGAAGGCGTAGAGGGCGAAGGCGAGCTCGTTGTAGGCGGTCATCATCTCCCAGGCCACGAGGGGGACGGCCGCGAACAGGGCGGCCCCGAGCCAGCCGGCGCGCGGCCCCCACCAACGGCGCCCGAAGGCGAAGACGGCGCAGACGGTGAGCCAGCCGCAGGCGAAGTGGAAGAGCTTGGCTAGGGTTTGGTCGTGGAGCAGGAGGCCGAGGAGGTAGAGCATTTCGAGGGTGAAGGGGAAGTTGGAGTGGGAGAGCCAGGGAATGGGATGGATGCTTCCATCGCGCAGGTAGATATTGGGGATGGTCAGGTGATAGACGAGGCCGTCGTAGTCGAGATCGGCGGCGGGGGCGAGGGAGCCGATGAGGCTGAGCGCGCCCGCGGCCAGGAAGAAGAGCAGCAGCGGAAGGGCGGCCCAGCGCCAGGACTTGGGACGGAGCAGGGCCTCCCGCGCGGCGCCAGCGAGACGCAGGAGGTGCCGCCACCCGAGGGCGGTTAGGAGACAGAGCAGGGCGACGCCGACCCAGAGCTTGAGTTGGGCGAGCAGGCCGACGATGAGCATGAGGTAGGCGAGCAGGCCCAGGCCTAGGGCGACGGCAAAGGGAATCTCTTCGGCCCAGGTGTCGGACTGCGCGCGCAGGCGCGCCAGGATGGCCGCGCCGACGCCGAAGCAGATCGAGAGAATAGCCCCCCAGATGACCAACGATATCATGAGCGCGCGTTCTCGCCTACAATCGGCGACGCCTATGCGGTCGCCATAGCAGGCACGGCCGGCGACGCCTATGCTCAGGTGACGTTCGACGTCGCCGGGAGGTAACCTGTCCGGGTGAGGCCAGAGGAGAGGCGTCGGGTGGCTTGGGAGACGGCAGGAGTGAAAAGCACGCCTCCGCGCCGGGGACGCGGAGGCGGCGTTCCGGCGACCTCTGGGGGGGGATTAGGACTTCACCCAGTGGCCCTTCTCGGCCCCGCAGGCGGTGCACTTGGGCATAGCATCGCCCTGGTTCACGGTGACCTGCTGGGACTTCCCGGCCTTGTCACATTCGACACACTTATAGGTGCCGGCTGCGGGGGCCGGGGATTGAGAGGTCAGACATCCACAAGTGGCGCACATCTGGTGACTCACCTCCTTTGACTGCTGGAGGGCCGGGTTCCCTGCCACGTGAGGAGCGCCTGGGTCTTCCTGTCCGAAGGTTGTGCGGTCTCGGGCGCCTTGTCGCGAAGTGACACAAAGGCCTCCGCGGGCGGCTGCGTAGAGGAGCGGGCGAAGACGAGGCGAACTCACGCAGAACGCGACCGGCGCAGCTTGCGGACATATGGAGGAGTGGAGATGGCAGATCGAGTGAGAGTTGGGTTCATCGGGACGGGAGGGATTGCGGAAGAGGCGCACCTTCCGGCGTTGAAGGAGATCGAAGGAGTCGAGATTGCGGCCGTGTGCGATACTCGTCGGGAGCAGGCGGAGTCTATCGCGCGGCAGTTCGGCGGGAAGGTCTACCTCGATCATCGGGAGATGCTGGACCGCGAGGAGTTGCAGGCGCTGTATGTCTGCCTGCCGCCGGACGCACATACGGATGCGGAGCTTATCGCGGCGGCCAAGGGCATCCACCTGTTCGTCGAGAAGCCGACCGTGCTGACGATGGAGAAGGGCCTGGCCATCGCGGAGGCGATAAAGCAGTCGGGGGTGATCTCCTGCGTGGGGTATCAGCTTAGGTACGTGCCGGTGGCGGAGGCAGTGCGGGAGTTCCTGGTGGGGAAGCCGGTTTCCCTGGTCGCGGTGAATCGGTGGGGCGGAATCCCGGGGGGGGCGGAGCATTGGTGGCGGGTGATGAAGCGCTCGGGGGGGATGTTGCATGAGATGGCGACGCATCACGCGGATTTCGTGCGGTACTTGGTGGGGGGCGCCACTAG
>CAZWRO010000285.1:0-2576 GCA_964635365.1 uncultured bacterium
TCCTGCCGGCGCGCGGCAGGCTTTGTCAGGCGCATTTCAGGCCACCATAGCGGCCGGCCAGCCAGCCAGCCGATCTACGGTTACAAAATACGTTCTAGTCAGTCCCTAGCTGCGGCGGGGTTGTCCCTTCTCCGGAGAAGACCAGTCGGTCCGTTCCCACGCGCGCGCCGACTGCGCCGTCGCCCAGCGCCGCGATCTCGGGGGCCTCTTCGCCCTCCGCCAGCGGCACCAGCACGACGACGAACTCCATCTCTCTCGCCTCTCCCCGCGCGGAGATCCGAAGCGTCCGCGGCGAGTCAACGTTCACCCTATCGCCGATTCCCTCAGACACGCTCATCGTCATACTGCTCGGCGCCAGCACGCGACCTGCAAGGCGTGAATGCTCGGCCTCGATGACGAACGTGTCCCCCGCGATGCGGAGGTCGCCTCCGGGCTGGAGCATGAAGTCGAACGTCTGCGCCGACTGCGTGCGGGCCCGATCGCGGACCACCACGTATCCCCACTTGCCCGTGCCCGCGTGGGGCATCACGAGCGCCAGCTCTCGCACGACTGACTCCGCGCCATCGTAGGCCTTTGTCGCATCCGACCGAATCCATACCACGCCGTCCTGCTCGACGGCGTCCGTGATGGTCCCTCCACTGTCCTCGTCTGTGCGTTGGTCCTGCCCGCCGATCACCACGGCGTTGTGCGCCCACGTGCTCGTGTTGAAGTAGATGACCTCGCGGTTGAAGTAACCCTCACCGACCGTTCCGTATCCGTAGTCTCGCAGCAGCCATTCCCCGCCCGCATTCAGCAGGAAGTTGTTAATGTCCAAATGGGAGTGCGACACCACCGTTCTCCCACTGCGCAGATGAAGCGTCAGGGCGTCCTCGTCCCAGCTGGTCCGGGCCGACGCAAAGCCCGTCCCCTGGAAGGCGTGCCATGTCGGAAGATCATTGGGCGCCTGTGCCTCCAGCGTCGCGTCGTACCAGAGCAGGCTCCAGCAAGTGGCATCGACGTCGTGGCGATCCGGCAGAGACTCCGCCAACCACTGCGTGACAGGGTCCCGGTACTCCGAGGCCAGCCGGTACATGATGGGGCGGATAGCGTGCCAATCGCGCGCCGGGCCGTCGCCGAAATTGGCCACCTGTCCCATCCGCGGGCCAGCCATGTGCATCCGAAACAGCGGGGTGTTCCTGAGATAGGTCGCCCCGTAGAAATCCTCATCGGAATAGGGCCTCACGGCCGTGATGAAGCGCATCAGCCCTTCCATCCCGTAGCCCCAGTAAGGCACCCCTTCCTCGTAGGCGCCTTCGTCCGGAAGCTCGCGCACAATATGCTGGAACCCCCATATCGACGTCTTCAGCCACTCGCCGGTTCCCGGCTCATCTCCGGCCAGCGCGATCGCGGTCACGCCGAGAGCTTGGTAGGCGCACCAGGAGTGATTCTGCCTCCACTCGTCTTTCCACCAGCCCAGGTCGTTCACACCGGTTGCCGCCTCGTGCATCCACCGACCGCGCTCGGCCAACATGCTGCGCAATCGCTCCCGGTCCTCCGGAGACCATCGGTCGTACAGCACATCGTACGCGAACGATATTCCGAACAGCAGGTGGGCGGCGGCCAGATCCGCGCCATCGAACAACCCCGCCCCCCAGTACTCATACTCCTCGGGCTTCAAGGCCCAGGCTCGCGCGGCCTCGAAGTACTTCGGATCGGGGTCGAGCGCGGCCACCAAGGCCAGCCCTGGAAGGTGGTAGCCGAAAACGCGCTGCCACAGCATCTCATCGTTGAGGGTGCCGGGGCGCGTCGGATCTCCGCCCACTCTCGGCGGGCGGTAGTCCGGGGGCGGCCTCTCCAGCGACTGGTCCACGGCCGCCTTCAAGTCCGCCCACTGCTCCCGGTGCGTCGTGCGGATGGCCGCCCTCAGTTCCTCCAGCCCGCCGTCCTGCAAGTACAGACGCGGCCTCGCAGTACCGGCCGCCCGCGCCTCCAGATCTGCTGCATTCATATCGACCTCGCTGGGGATCCAATCGGCACAGGACGGCCCCAGTGCCAGCGTTACGCCCAAGGCGACCAGCGCGATCAGGAATGTTGACCTCATATTACCTCCGCTTCCGGAAGATCAAACAGTAGTGATGATGGTAGTTCGGCACGAAGATTTTCGGATACCCCCAGATCCCGAGCGGCTTCGTGTTCTGACACCACACGCGCTCTCCCTGGAAAAGCCATCGGCTGCTTCCGCGGCCGGACTTCTCGATACGACGGGCCAGATCCCAGGCCAATGGCCGGACCCGGCCCTCCGGGTCACGTAAGTTCTGCGCAACCACCACCAAATACTTCCCCTCCTTCACACACCGCCGCACCCGATCGAAGACCCTGCCCAAACCTTCGATGAACTCCCCGTAGTCCCGCACATTCCCCAGATCGGCCCGGCTGTTTGAGTAGCTTGTGTCGAGGCCCTTCGCCGCCCGTTGCTTGTGTTTCGACTGTACCCCGCCCCGGCTCGTCCTCAGCATCCTCCAGTACGGCGGCGACGTGATCGCAAAGTCGAACTGCGGCAGGCCGCGCGAGAACTCCATCCCACCTTCCGCCAACGC
>CAZWRO010000286.1:0-2542 GCA_964635365.1 uncultured bacterium
CGCCCGCGCTGACGGAGGAAGAGGCCGTCAAAGAGGCGAGCCGGTGCCTGGGCTGCGGCTGCGGGGTGGGATGTGGGCTGTGCGCGCGGCTCTGCTCCAACTTCGCCGTGGTGAGAGAGGGAGCGGACACCTTCCGGATAGACGAGGATAAGTGCGTCGCCTGCGGAATGTGTTTCCGTCGCTGCCCCAACCAGAACATCGAAATCGAGAGGCTGCCCGGCACGGTATAGGCCGCCGGCGATACGTTTTGCCGCATCCCGACGTCTTGGAGCCCCCACCACGAGTGGGCGAGGAGCGCAGTGCCATGAAAGTCCTCATCACCGCGACTTCGTTCAGCGAAGTAACCAGGGAGCCAGAGCAGCGCCTGCTGGACGCCGGCCATGAGGTCGTGCACAATCCCCACGGCCGCCCGATGACCGCCCAGGAGATGACGCCGCTCCTGGAGGGCATTGACGGCATCGCCGCCGGCGTGGACGATTTCTCCGCCCCGGCCTTCGCCAAGGCCGACCGGCTGAAGGTCCTCTCCCGCCACGGCGCCGGGCTCGACGGCGTTGACCTCGCGGCCTGCACCAGCAAAGGCATCGTCGTCACCAACGTGCCCGGGGCCAACGCCGAAGCGGTGGCCGACATGAGCTTCGGCCTCATGCTCGCCGTCGCCCGCCACCTCCCCGTCGGGGATAAGACGACCAAAGAGGGCCAGTGGCTCAACACCTATGGTGTGGACGTCTATCAGGCCACTCTGGGCCTGCTGGGCATGGGCCGGATCGGCAAAGGCGTGGCGCGGCGGGGCCGGGGATTCGACATGAGAGTGCTCGCCTACGACCCCTATTTTGATGAGGAGTTCGCGGCCGCGCACGGGGTGGAGCGCGCGGATTCCATCGAGCAAGTGATGAGGGAAGCCGACTTCGTTTCCGTCCACATGCCGCTGAACGACGAGACGCGCGGCATCATCGACGCCGAAAAGATAGCCTTGATGAAGCCGACCGGGATTCTCGTCAACACCGCGCGGGGGGCAATCGTGAATGAGGACGCCCTCGCCGAGGCGCTCGACGAGGGTCGCATCTTCGGCGCCGGGCTCGATGTGTACGCGGCCGAGCCGCCGACGGGGAGCCGCCTCCTCAAGTGCTCCCGCGCGGTCACCATGCCGCACGTTTCCTCGAACACGACCAACTCGCTGCTTGGAATGGGCAACGGGGTCGTGGACGGCATCCTCGACGTCTTCGAGGGGCGACGTCCGCAGTATGTCTGCAATCCCGATGTTTACGAAGCGAAGAAATAGCTGTCAACAGTCATCTCGGCGCGATGAGCGGCGCGGCGACTATTCCAGGAGGTGCGTTCTGCGATGAGTAAGGTCCGAGTGGGCATGGCCGGTTGTGGCTTCTCCGCCAGCCTGCACATCCACGGCTACAGACAACTGGCTTCCGAGCTCTGCGAGCTGGCGGGCGTCTGCGGGGTGCCGAGGGCCGACGCCGAGGCCTTCGCCGCCAAGCACGGCATCCCTCACGTCTACGACGGCTTCGAGGAAATGCTCGCCCAGGGGGACCTCGATGCCGTCGACCTCGCCGTGCCCAACTACCTCCATGCGCCGTTCACGATCAAGGCCGCCAAGGCCGGGAAGCACGTCTTCTGCGAGAAGCCCCTCACCGGGTTCTTCGGCGATCCCAATACCCCCGACGATGAGGCGATCGGCCACACCGTGCCCAAGCGCGCCATGCTCAAGCGCGTGATAGAGGAGTGCGAGCAGCTTCAGGAGGCGATCGAGGTATCCGGCATCAAGTTCGGGTATGCCGAAAACTGGGTCTACGCCCCGCCTTTCGTCAAGCTCTGCCGGCTCGCCGACGCCGCCGGCGGCACCATTCTCCGCATCGAGGCGGAGGAGTCCCACTCCGGCTCGCACGCGGACTACGCCAAGCGATGGCGGACCGCCGGAGGCGGGTCCCTGATGGTGAAGGGGTCGCACCCGCTCGGGGCCGCGCTCCAGCTCAAGCACTGGGAGGGAGAGAAGAAGTTCGGCAAGCCCATCCGTCCCGCCTCGGTCTCCTGCGAGGTGGCGAAGCTGACCGGCACCGAGGCCTTCGAGAAGGAGGAAAAGCACTACCTCCGCACCGGATGGCAGGACGTCGAGGATTGGGGTATTATCGTCGTCAAGTTCGACGATGGATCGGTGGCGGAAGTGCGGGCCGCCGACATTACCCTCGGCGGGGTCCACAACTATCTGGAGGCCTACCTGTCGAACGCGCGCCTGAGGGCCAACATCAATCCGAACGACGCTTGCGTAGCCTACGCTCCCGAGACGCATATCTTCGAGCCCGAGTACATCGTCGAGAAGATCGAGACCAAGGCCGGGTGGTCCTTCCCCTCCCCCGACGAAGACTGGATGCAGGGCTATCCCCAGGAGGTCGCCGACTTCGTGAGGGCGGTCGCCGAGGACCGCGCCCCGGTGTCGGGCTTCCGGCTCGCGCGCGACGTCGCGGTAGTGCTCTACGCGGCCTATGTCAGCGCCGAAGAGGGAACGCGATTCGAGCTTGGAGAGGTGCTCTAG
>CAZWRO010000287.1:0-2535 GCA_964635365.1 uncultured bacterium
TCCTACACCCTCCCTATAGCTAAATCCCTTTCTACACACTCGATGATACACTACCGTTGTCGGGGCGTAGTTGTCTTGTCACTACCGAACGTGGTATTCTTGATTGTCGTGGCGTGTCTGATTGTCGCTGGCCGCGGGTAGCCCCCTTCCCGCGGGCGATTCATATCTCATTGGCGACGGGTCAACACTAGCAATCAATCATCGCACGAGAGGTCCAGCACCATGAGAGATCGCTCGCACATGGGGGCGACACGCGCCGCGCGATCGCCCCAGCGTTCCGCCTCCTTCTCCACCGAACGCCACCGCGCGCGCCTGCGCTATGAGGCGGTGGGGCTGGGCGCGTTCACGGCCGGCCTGCTGCTTCTGCTGGGGGCCGGCAGGCACTCCGGAGTGGTCGGTCCCTTCCTGCACTACTCGCTGGCGTTCCTCGTCGGCCGTGTCGGCGCGGCCGCGGTGGCGGTGGCGCTGCTGGTGCTCGGTGCGGCCACGGTGCTGCGGGGGGAGCGGATACAGCTCGGCCGCCTGGCGGCCGGTTTCGGCATTCTGCTGTGGGTCCTGCTGGCGATATGGGAGCTGCGGGCGCCGGCCGGGGGGCTGTTCGGCCGCGCGCTGGCGGAGGCGCCGGGGGGGCTGCTGGGGGTGGTGCTGGCGGAGGCGCTGCGGCCGCTCTTCGGGAGGATGTTCGGCATTCTGCTGCTCTCCATGGCCGGCCTCTGCACCCTCGGCTATCTGACTAACACTCCGCTGGTTGAGATGTTCGCCGTCGCCGGGCGAGCGACGAGCCTGCTCGCCAAAGAGCTGCGCGCCGCGCTGCCTCCGCTGCGGCTTCCGATAGTGATACACCGCGAGGCCGTACAACCGCAACGATCCGCACGAAGGCGGAAGCCGCCAGAGCCGCCACAGGCCGACCTAGAGCCGGAGACGGAGGAGGGCGAGTCGAAGCCGACCGGCCCGCCCAACCTGCGGCTGATCGAGCTGGAGGACGAGGAGCCGAAGAGCGAGGGACATCGTCCGCCGGCCGAAGGATATGAGAACTATCAACTGCCGCCTCTCAGCCTGCTTACCGAGGTGGCCTCCTCGGAAGCTGCGGAGCGGGATGCCCTCGCCAGCGTCGACATTCTGGAAGAGGCCCTCGCCAGCTATGGCATCGAGGCGCAGGTGGCGAATGTAAGGCGCGGCCCCCGCGTTACGCGGTACGAGATTCACCTGCCCGCCGGCGTGCGGGTGAGCCGGGTGACGAACCTCGCCGACGACCTGGCCTACGCGCTGTCGGCGCTAAACGTGCGCGTGGAGGCCCCGGTCCCGGGCAAGGGCGTGATCGGGATCGAGGTGCCGAACACGGATGTGACCTTCGTCCACTTGCGAGAGATCCTGGAATCCGAGGCCGCCGGACGCACGCAGTCGAAGATCGCCTTTGCGTTGGGCCGGGGCATCTCGGGCCAGCCCATGATGGCCGATCTGGCGACGATGCCGCACCTGCTGATCGCGGGTGCGACGAACTCCGGGAAAAGCGTCTGCCTGAACTCGATGATCACCTCCATGCTGTTCCGGGCGCGGCCGGATGAAGTGAAGATGCTGCTGATCGACCCGAAACGGGTGGAGCTGAGCCTGTTCGCGTCGATCCCCCACCTGGCGGCGCCGGTGGCGCACGACGCGCGGGAGGCGGCCGGACTGCTGAGATGGGCGCTGCGGGAGATGGAGCTACGGTATCAGCAGTTTGCGGACCTCGGCGTGCGCAACATCCTGGGTTGGAACGAGCGTGCGAGAACGGACGAAGAGGTCGATCCGCTCTACTATCTGGTGATCTTGGTCGACGAGCTGGCCGACCTGATGATGCAGGCGGCCACGGAGTTCGAGACCTCGATTTGCCGACTCGCCCAGCTCGCACGAGCCACCGGCATTCATCTCGTAGTGGCCACGCAGCGGCCGTCGGTGAACGTGATTACGGGAACCATCAAGGCCAACATCGCCTCGCGCATCGCCTTTGCGGTGGCCTCGCAGGTGGATTCGCGGACGATTCTGGATGTGAACGGCGCGGAGAGGTTGGTTGGGTCAGGGGATATGCTGTACCTGCCGCTGGACGCGCCGACCGGCAAGCCGGTGCGCATTCAAGGGGCCTACGTCAACGAGCGCGACATCGTCCAGGTGGTGGACTTCCTGAAGCAGCAGGCGACGCCGGCCTACGCGAAGGGCGCGGTGGAGAGCGCGGGGTCGGTGGTGATTCCGGGAAAGGGGGACGACGCGGACGATCCGATGTTCAAGACCGCGCTGGAGTTCGTGCTGGCCACGAAGCACGCCTCCGCCTCCATGCTGCAGCGGAAGTTCAAGCTGGGTTACACGCGGGCGGCGCGGATCATCGACATGATGGAAGAGCGCGGCTACGTGGGGCCCAACGACGGCCGCAAGGCGCGGGAGGTGTACGCGCATCCGGCGGAGCGAGTTGCGCGGTTGGCCGAGGAGTCGATGGACGGGGAGGCCGAGGATCCCGAGGACGACATCGCCGAAGAGGAGTATGGAGACGACGGCGAGGAGGAG